>DAIOUO010000210.1:0-6260 GCA_036759485.1 Geminicoccaceae bacterium
GCCACGCTCAGAGCCCGCTGTTGCGGTAGAGCGCGTCGAGCGCGATCTCGGCGCCGCCCAGGACCTCGCTTCTGAAGCTCGCCGAGCCCGCCAGCGGCAGGGTGACGATCCAGCCCTCCCCCGACCGCCGCCAGACCTGCACCCAGCGCACGGCACTGTCGATCAGCCAGACCTCGCGCACCGACGGCAGGGCGATGTAGCGCTGCAGCTTGCGGCCGAGATCGTGGTCGGCCGTGCTCGGCGAGAGCACCTCGACGACGAGCACCGGCTCCTCTACGGAGGTCGCGCCGTGCGGCTCGGTGCAGGTGACGGCGAGGTCGGCCTTGAAGTGGTTGACGTCGTCGACCCGGATCCCTGCCTCCGCCACGGCCCGACAGGGCGGCCGATCGGCGAGCGCTCGGCTCGCGAGCACGGCCGTGTTGACCACGATCGTCCCGTGCGCCTCGGAGGGGGCGGCCATCGCCACGATCTCGCCCTGGACGAGCTCGTAGCGGGTGTCCCCTTCGCCCGCGAAGGCCAGGAACTCCTCGACCGTCACCGGCCGCTTCACCGTCGCCGCCTCGGCCATCGTCCGTGCTCCGCGTCCTCCCTTTCCTTATAGCCCGCCCGCCCGGCCGGCGGCAGCCGTCTCGCCGCGCAAGAGCGAGCGAACCGAGAGCGCCAGCACCCGGGCCGCCGTCACGAGGTCCTCGATCGCCACCCACTCGTCCGGCTGGTGCGCGAGATCGAGCACCCCGGGCCCGTAGGCCACGCAGTCCTGGAGCCCGCCGATCCGCGCCACATGCTTCTGATCGTAGGTCCCGGGCGAGCAGACGAAGGCCGGCTCGCGTCCGAGCACGGCGCGGATCGCCGCCGCCACGGTGCGCGGCACCGGCAGTTGCGGATCGACCAGCACGGGCTCGACCGCCATGAGCTCGCGCAGATCGTAGCGGAAGCCCGGGCGCTCGCGCTCGAGCCGCTCGAGGATCGCCACGATCTCGCCTTTGACGTCCTGGAGCCGCTCCTCGATCAGGAAGCGCCGGTCGAGCACCAGGCGGCAGCGGTCCGGCACGCAGGGGCTCGGCAGCCCCTCCCCCGCCGGCTGACCACCCTCGATCGTGTTGAGGTTCAAGGTCGAGGCGCGCGCCCCCTCCGGCACCACCGGCATCCGCGTCCGCCGCTCGCCGAGCCGCGGCCAGAGCTCGCGCTCGAGCGCGTCCAAGAACGCGCCCATGTGGCGGACCGCACAGTCGCCCAAGAACGGCATCGAGCCGTGCGCGATCCGCCCGTGGGTCGTGACCTCCGCCCACCAGACCCCGCGATGGCCGATGCACACCCGATCGACGTTCAAGGGCTCGGGGATGATGACGTGGTCGACCCGCGGTTTCGAGAAGAAGCCTCGCCGGGCGAGCCAGGCCACGCCGCCGAAGCCGCCCGATTCCTCGTCCGCCGTGCCGGAGATCTCGATCGTCCCGGGCAGATCGGGCTCGAGCTCGAGCAGGGTCTCGACCGCGATCACGGCAGCCGCGATGCCGCCCTTCATGTCGCAGGTACCGCGGCCGTACACGCGGCCGTCCCGCACCGCGCCCTCCCAGGGATCGACCGACCAGCCCTGCCCGGCCTCGACCACGTCGATGTGGCCGTTGAGGTGGACGCAGGGGCCGGGTCGGCTCCCTTCGCGTCGCGCCACGAGGTTCACCCGCGGAAAGCGGTCGCTGTCGCCGGGGGCACCGACCGCGCGCAGATAGCGGACCTCGAAGCCGCGGGAGCGAAGCCGCTCGCCGAGCAGCTCGCAGCAGGGGCGGTAGGCCTCGCCCGGCGGGTTGACGGTCGGGATCCGGACGAGATCCCGGGTGAGATCCACGAGCTCCCGGCGCTTGTCGCCGATCCGTTCGAGCAGCGTTTCGTGCACGACCCTTCCCCGTTCGTGGCCGCAGGCTAGAAGCTCGCCCCGAGAGCGCAACCGTCCGAGGGAGCGGATCGGCATGCACACGACCAACCACGCCGAGGCGGCGGCCCGGGTGATCCGTCACCGCCTCTGTGGCATCCCGCTCGGGCGGCTCCCGGGCCTCGTGGCGCTCGACCAGGGCTACGCCGTCCAGGCGCTCGCCAACCGAGCCCTCGAGAAGGCGCTCGGTCCCGTGGTCGGTCTCAAGATCGGCGGCACCGCCGAGAACACCCGAAGGCTCATCAATGTCGAGGAGCCGGTCCTCGGCGAGGTCTTCGCCTCGACCGTGCGCCGCAGCCCCGCCACGCTCGCGCGCGGCCTCTTCCTCAAGCCCGGCATCGAGACCGAGATCGCGGTCCGGCTCGGCCGCGACCTGCCCGCCCGGCCCGAACCCTATGGCCGGGCCGAGGTGGCGGCCGCGGTCGCCACGATCATGGCGGCGATCGAGGTGGTGGACGAACGCTACACCGACTTCAAGGCGGTGGGTGGGCCGACGCTGGCCGCCGACAATGTCTACAATGCCGCTTCCGTGCTCGGCGAAGAGCGGCCCTTCGACCCGGCGCTGCCGCTCGAGCGGCTCGCCGCCCGCACGCTGATCGACGGTCGCGAGGTGGCGACCGGCACGGGTGCCGCCCTCCTCGGTCACCCGCTCGATGCGCTCCTCTTCGCCGCCGAGAAACGTCGCCGGCTGGGTCGCGGTCTCGAGGCCGGCAGCTTCGTTTCGCTCGGGACGATGACCATGCCGCAATGGGTCGAGGGGCCAGCCACCTATCGGATCGAGGTCGAAACACTCGGGCTCGTGGAGCTCACCATCGGCTGAGCCCGGTCCCGCCGCGCGGCTCGAGCGCCGGCACCACGAGCGCGGCAGCGAGGAGCCCGCGGCCGCCCACGAGACCGCCCTCGCCACGGACGAGCGAAGGTGCGGTCGTCGCCGGGAGAGGGCCGGGAGCGCGAGCGGCAGCACGCTCGCCATCGGACGGGCGCAGCGCAGGCGGTAGGTTCTCCCGCTCGCTCCGACCTGTCCGCACGAGCCTGGACCGCCGGCCACCGCTTCCGAGATGCGTGCCGGGCGGAGGCCGTCGCAGCGGACGCAACGGTCGCATGGATTGAAGCGGTGCCGGCGCTCGGTTACTCTTCCGGTAGACGACCGCCGCCGTGGAAGCACGGCAGGACGGAACGGGGAGGCTCATGAAACGATCGCTCGTGGCCGCGCTCGCGGCCCTGGGTGTCTCTTGCGGGCATTCCGCTGCCGCTGCCCCCGATCCCGAGCGCGGCGGTCGGCTCTACGCCCGCTACTGCGCCGGCTGCCACGGGCCCGACGGCCAGGGTGGTGCACACACCTTCATGCCGCACGTCGAGAACCTCACCCGCAAGGGCTACATCGAACTCCTGCCCGACGAGTATCTCATGACCGTGATCCGCGAGGGTGGGCTCGCGGTCGGCAAATCCAGCTACATGCCCGCCTGGGGCGGCACGATCGCGGAAGAGGACATCGCCAACATCGTGGCGCACATCCGGCGGCTCGGCGTGCGCTGAGCCGGTCCGGCCGGGCAGGAAGCGGACACCCGGCCCGGCGGCAGGGGTCGCCGGAGCCGGGGCGATGGGGAGGTAGACGTATGAAACTCGCGACCACGTTGACGCTCGCCGCGGGCGTCTCGCTCTCGGCGCTCTCGAGCGCCTTCGCGGACATGCAGGGGACCGGCCAGTCCGGCGGCTGGGCCAAGCGGATCGCGGTCAAGCCCGATCCGAGCAAGGTCGTGGTGCCCAAGGGCTACGAGGTCTCGGTGTTCGTGGCCGGCCTCGACACCCCGTCCTCGGCGACGGTCGACAAGGACGGCAATCTCTGGGTCGCGATCTCCGGCAAACTGCTCGGCGGCCCGGACGAGATCGACCCTCCGCACGTCAAGGTGTTCGACCGCACCGGCAAGCTGATCAAGGAGATCGGCAAGGGCACTTTCACGACCGTGATGAACGAGATCGGCTATTGCGCCGAGAACGACACGGTCTACATTCCTGAGTACGGCGAGAAGATCTGGCAGCAGAAGGGGGTCGACGGGAAGCTCGAGCTGATCATCAAAGATCTGTTCATCGGTGACCACCGTAACGGCGGGATCACCTGCAAGGACGGCTATCTCTACTTCGCCCTCGGCCTACCGTCCAACACCGGCTTCGCCGATCCCGACAATCACGGCTGGGTCGACATCCCGAACGATCCCTTCTGGGTCAAGCACGGCGACCCGAACCTGCCCAAGACCCCGCGCGATCCCGTCTGCCGCGACATCGTGCACACCGGCCTCAACGTGAAGAGCGCCGACGGGCGGATGACCGGGGCGCTCCTGCCGGTCGGCGTGCCCGCCAAGCCCGGCCAGATCATCAAGGCCACGGTGCCCTGCGGCGGTTCGGTGATGCGGGTCAAGATGACCGACCGCGGTGCCGACGGCATCTACCCGCACGAGAAGATGGAGGTCTACGCTTTCGGCTTCCGCAACCAGGCGGGCATCGAGTTCGGGCCCAAGGGCAGCAAGTTCGAGAACGCGCTCGCCGTCTCCGACAACGGCGCCAACGATCTCGGTCACCGGCGGGTCGCCAACGGCGCGGAGAAACTCTTCATCGTCACCGCCAAGGGCCAGGACGCCGGCTTCCCTGACAAGGAGGGGTTCGGCTTCCTCACCAACAAGCGCTTCGGCTGGACCGCCTATCGCGGCTCCAAGGTCGACCGGCCGCACCCGAACCTCTACATCGGCGACCAGCCCTTCGTGCCGAAGATGCCGCCCTACCGCTTCCAGCCGCACATCGACGGCGTGCGCGGGGTGCCGCTGATCGCCGCCAACCCGAACCCGGACGGCTACATCAACCCGGTCCTGGAGTGGGACACCAACAACCCGATCGACGGCATCGCCTGGGGGCCGCAGGGCTTCGCCGGGCCGAACCGGCTGTTCGGCGCGGTCTACGGCATCCTCGACACGGGCCCCGAGAGCCTCGTGCCGACTTGGCCCGCGGTGCTCGAGATCGAGTTCCTCGAGCCCACCGGCGTCAAGTGGTCCTACTTCGCCCGCAACATCGATATGGGCCCCAACGCCTATCAGAAGCCGGAGAACCGGGGCGGTCTCGAGCGGCCGAACGACGTGGTCTTCTCCAATGACGGCAGGACCATGTACATCGTCGACTACGGCGAGGTGTACACCGACTTCACGATGCCCTCGCCTTTCTACACCGTGCCCAAGAGCGGTGTGATCTGGGCCGTCACCAAGAAGGGCTGAGCCGACGACGGCTCGAGCCTTCCTCGCGGCCTGCCCGGCCGGGCCTTCGGGCCCGGCCGAGTGCCGTCACGACTCGCCGGCTCCCGGCGCCCGGTTCCCGCTCGCGGCACTCGACCGGCCGGTCGCGCCGGCGATCCGGTAGATCCGGCAGGCATTGTCGTGGAACAGCCGGACCCGGTCGGCGGCCGGCAGTCGCTCGGTGATCTGCGCGAAGCCGCCCATGATCGTCGCATAGTCGCCCACGAGCGTGTCGACCGGCCAGTTCGAGGCGAACAGGCAGCGCTCGACCCCGAACAGCTCGAGAACCGTCTCGACGATGTCGCGGTTCGCCTCGACCGTCCAGCGCCGCCCCGGTCGCCCGAGCCCGCTGATCTTGACCGCCACCTGCGGCAGCTTCGCGATCCGCCGCATCGCGGCCCGCCAGCCCTCCAGTCCCTCGCGCGTCCGGTCGGCCGGCAGCCCCGTGTGGTTCAAGATCACCTCGACCGCGGGATAGCGCACGAAGAGCTGATAGGCCTCGCCCAGGTGCCACCAGGGCACCTGCAAGTCGAAGGACAGGCCGTAGCGGGCGAGGAGCGCGAACCCGCGGGCGAAGCGCGGACAGGAGAGCGAGCCCGGCACCCCGGCCTCGACATGGTCGGGCGAGCGCGCCGCCCGCGGCTTGTGGCGGATCCCGCGGACCAGCGGGAAAGCGGCCTGGGCGGCGAGCACCTCCTCGACATCGTCGCGATCGAGCCAGGCCTGCGCGACCATGGCCGAGGGCAGCCCCTCGCGCGCCGCGAGCGCGTGCACCCAGCGGGTCTCGCCGAGCGGATCGGCGGGGTCCCACTCGGCCTCGACATAGACCGTGCCGCGCAGGTCGAAGCCGGCCGCCGCCCGGCGATAATCGGCGATCCCGAAGCTGCGGCGGATCGGCCCGTAATCGCCGTAGCGGAAAGCGATCGGCGGGCCGATCAGCCAGGGATGTTTGCCCAGGGAAAGGTCCCAGACGTGCATGTGCGCGTCGAGAATCGGCACCCCCGCAGGTGCCGAGCCCGCTGCCTGTCGATCGGCCCCGCTCATCGTCTCAGACC
>DAIOUO010000211.1:0-6258 GCA_036759485.1 Geminicoccaceae bacterium
GCCAAGGGGTTGGTCCGGGAAATTTCCTCGCCTTCGAGTTGAGACAGCGGACGAGCCGGTCGGCCGGCCGCACCGTCCGGGGCCGAGCTCGAGCTCGTGCGTCGTCACAGAAACTCGGCCGATCCTCTTGATCGGGAGGCGTCGGCGCCCAAATGGAGCTTTCCGCCGCCAGGCCTCGCCGGGACCGGCGCCGCGGTCCGCCCGCCGCGGCCGGCACACCCCGGCTCCGCCGCCGGGTGGCGCGCCGCGCCGATCTGGTCTAGATGCTCCGCCGTCGCAACCCGCAGCCGAAACCGACCATGGCCGGTCATTCCCAGTTCAAGAACATCATGCACCGCAAGGGCCGCCAGGACGCGCTCCGGGCCCGCAAGTTCACCCGCCTGTTGCGCGAGGTCCAGGTCGCCGCACGCTCCGGCCTGCCCGACCCGGCCCACAATCCTCGGTTGCGCGCGGCCATCCAGGCCTGCCGCTCGGAGAACGTGCCCAAGGACAATATCGAGCGCGCCATCAAGCGGGGCTCCGGTGCCGACGGCGAGGACTATCAGGAGGTCCGCTACGAGGGCTACGGACCCGGCGGCGTGGCCGTCATCGTCGAGGCGCTCACCGACAACCGCAACCGCACCGCGAGCGAGGTGCGGGCCGCCTTCGCCCGCCACGGCGGCTCGCTCGGCGAGACCAACAGCGTGAGCTTCCAGTTCGACCGGATCGGCATCGTCCGCTACCGGCCCGAGATCGCCGACCCCGACACCGTCCTCGAGGCCGCCATCGAGGCCGGCGCCCAGGACTGCACGAGCGACGAATCGGGCCACGAGATCACCTGCGCGCCCGACGACCTGGCCGCCGTGCGCGAAGTCCTGGAACGCCGCTTCGGCCCGCCCGAGCAGGCCTATCTGGGCTGGCGGCCGCAGGCCACCGTGCCGATCGACGACGAGCGCGCCGAGAGTCTCTTCAAGCTCCTCGAGGCCCTCGACGAGAACGACGACGTCCAGCGGGTGACCGCCAACTTCGAAGTCTCCGACCGGGCCCTCCAGCGGCTCCAGGCCTGAGCCGGGGGAGGACGGTGCGCGTCCTCGGCCTCGATCCCGGGCTGCGCGCCACCGGCTGGGGGGTGATCGAGGCCGCGCCCGGGCGTCTGCGCCACCTCGCCTGCGGGGTCGTCCGCAGCCCGGCCGACGCGCCGCTGGCCCGCCGCCTCGATGCCCTCTTCGAAGGCCTGCTCGCGGTGATCGCCCGCCACCGGCCCGACCGGGCGGCGGTCGAGGAGACCGTGGTCAACGTCAACGCCGCCTCCTCCCTCAAGCTCGGCCAGGCCCGCGGCGTCGTGCTCCTGGCCGCCGCCCGCGCCGGTCTCGAGGTCGCCGAATACGCCTCGCGCACCGTCAAGCGGGCGGTCACCGGCACGGGCTCCGCCGGCAAGGAGCAGGTCGCGGCCATGGTCCGCGTCCTCTTGCCCGGCGCCCTCGAGGCCGGCCCCGACGCCATGGACGCCCTCGCGGTCGCGATCTGCCACGCCCACGTCACCCAGACCCGCGCCCGCCTCGCCCGCGCGCGCATCCCGCCCGCGCCCGTGGAGGCGCCGTGATCGCGCTCCTGCGCGGCCGGGTGGCCGCCCTCGGCGACGATCATCTCGTGGTCGAAGTCGCCGGGGTCGGCTACCTGGTCCACGCCGGCGCCCGGACCCTGCAGCGCCTGCCGCGGGCCGGCGAGCCGGTCGAGCTCTGGGTCGAGACCCAGGTGCGGACCGACCAGATCGCCCTTTACGGCTTTCTCGACCCGGCCGAGCGGGCCTGGTTCCGGCTCCTCCAGACCGTCCAGGGGGTGGGGGCCAAGGTGGCGCTGGCACTCCTCGGCACCCTCTCGCCCGACGAGCTCGTCGCGGCGGTGGCGGCGCGCGATCGGGCCAGCCTCGCCCGCGCTCCCGGCGTCGGCGCCCGCCTCGCCGGCAGGCTCGTGGCCGAGCTCGCCGATCGGGTCGGGGAGCTGCCCCGCTCGGCGGGCGCGCCTCCCGCCGCGCTCACCGTCGCGGTGCCCGCCTCCGGCCCCGCCGAAGACGCGCTCGCCGCCCTCGCCCGGCTCGGCTTCGCCCGCGGCGAGGCGGCGCTCGCCCTCGCCCGCGCCCGCGCCCGGCTCGGCGAGGACGCGCCGCTCGAGGCGCTGGTGCGCGAGGGCCTCAAGGAGCTCGCATCGCCGTGACAGCCCGCCTCGTGAGCCCGGTCGAGCAGGGCGAGGATCTCGACCAGAGCCTGCGGCCCCGCCGCCTCGCCGAGTTCATCGGCCAGGGCCCGCTCAAGGCCAACCTCGCCGTCTTCATCGAGGCCGCACGGGCGCGCGGCGAGGCCCTCGACCACCTCCTGCTCGCCGGGCCCCCGGGACTCGGCAAGACCACCCTCGCCCAGATCGTGGCGGCCGAGCTCGGCGTCGGCTTCCGGATGACGAGCGGGCCGATCGTCGCCCGCGCGGGCGACCTCGCGGCGCTGCTCACCAACCTCCAGCCGCGCGACGTCCTCTTCATCGACGAGATCCACCGCCTGCAGCCCCAGGTCGAGGAGATCCTCTATCCGGCCATGGAGGATTTCGAGCTCGACCTCATGATCGGCGAGGGGCCGGCCGCCCGCTCCGTGCGGATCGACCTCGTCCCCTTCACGCTCGTCGGCGCCACCACCCGGACGGGGCTCCTCACCACGCCCCTGCGCGACCGGTTCGGCATCCACGCCCGGCTCGACTTCTACCGCCAGGAGGAGCTCGAGGCGATCGTCCGCCGCGGTGCCGCCCTCCTCCGCCTCGCGCTCACCGAGGACGGGGCGGCCGAGATCGCCCGGCGGGCCCGCGGTACGCCCCGGGTCGCGACCCGGCTCCTGCGCCGGGTCCGCGACTTCGCCACGGTGGCCGGCAAGAGCCCGGTCGACCGCGCCCTGGCCGACGAGGCGCTCGCCCGCCTCGAGGTCGACCGGCTCGGCCTCGACGCCCTCGACCGCCGCTATCTCGGGCTGATCGCCCGGGCCTATGGCGGCGGCCCGGTCGGGATCGACACCCTCGCCGCGGCGCTTTCCGAGCAGCGCGACACGCTCGAGGAGACGGTCGAGCCCTTCCTCCTCCAGCAGGGGCTCCTGCAGCGCACCCCGCGCGGCCGGATGCTGACCCTCGCCGCCTGGCGCCATCTCGACCTCGCACCACCGCGCACGGCCCTCGAGCAGGGCGCGCTCTTCGACGATCCGCCCGAGTGAGCGCGAGCGCACCGCATCGGCTCGTCGTCCGCGTCTACTACGAGGACACGGATGCCGGCGGCGTCGTCTACCACGCGAGCTATCTGCGCTTCGCCGAGCGGGCGCGGACCGAGCTGTTGCGCACCGCCGGCCTCGATCACGCGACCCTGCTCGAGCGCGAGGGCGGCCATCTCGTGGTGCGCCGCCTCGAGGTCGATTTCCTGTCCCCCGCCCGGCTCGACGATCTCCTCGAGGTCGAGACTCGCCCGCTCGCGGTCGCCGGCGCCCGCCTCCGCCTCGAGCAGACCGTGCGGCGCGGCCCGGACAGGCTCGCCCGACTCTCGGTCGAGGTCGCCTTCGTCGGCCGCGACGGTCGGCCGAAACGGTTGCCCGAGGCGCTGCGTCGCGGATTCGCGCTCGATGTCCCCGCGGCGGGGTCGCGGCCGCGTCCTTGAGCCCGGGGGCCCGATGCTCTAAATTCCGACGCGAGGGCCTCGCGCCGTCCACCACCCCGCGCGGAACGGAACCCGCGCCGGGTCGGGGACGCCGGACCCGCCCATCGAGCCAACAACGAGGCCGCCCGCGGTCCGTCTTGCCCGCGGAACCCGGGGCGGCGATCGAGACGCGACGCGATGCAACCGGACGCGATCACCGCGGTCGGGGTCGGGGCCGTGGCTTCCGGGCCGGGCCTCTTCGCCCTGGTCCTGCAGGCCGATGCCGTCGTCAAGACGGTGATGCTGGTCCTCTTCCTGGCCTCGGTCTGGTGCTGGGCCGTGATCATCGAGAAGGCCTGGCGCCTGGGCCGGCTCAAGCGCAAGGCCGGCGCCTTCGAGCGCGCCTTCTGGTCGGGCGCTCCGCTCGACGAACTCTACCGCCGCGCCGCCCAGCCGGCCGACCACCCCATGGCGCTCATGTTCGCGACCGGCATGGAGGAATGGCGGGAGACCGGTCAGCCCACCGACCCGGTCCGCCGCGAGAGCCTCATGGGCCGGATCGGCCGGGTCATGCGGCTCACCCTCGACCGCGAGATCCAGAGGCTCGAGCGGCATCTGCCCTCGCTCGCGACGATCGGCTCGACCGCCCCCTTCATCGGCCTGTTCGGCACCGTCTGGGGCATCATGAACAGCTTCCAGGCGATCGCCGCCACCAAGAACACCACGCTCGCCGTGGTCGCCCCGGGCATCGCCGAGGCGCTCTTGGCCACCGCCCTCGGCCTGTTGGCCGCCATTCCTGCGGTCGTCGCCTACAACAAGCTCAGCCACGACCTGGATGCCTACGCCGAGCGGCTCGAGAGCTTCGCCGACGAGTTCGGCGTGGTGGTCGCGCGCGAGCTCGACGCCCGGGCCGGCGGCTGATCCCGTGGCCGCCGGGCCCCTGGTGCGAGGCGGTGGACGGCGCGGCCGCAGGCGCCGGCCGCTCGCCGACATCAACGTGACGCCGCTCGTCGACGTCATGCTCGTGCTCCTGATCGTCTTCATGGTCACCGCCCCCCTGCTCACGACCGGAGTCACGGTCGATCTACCGCAGGCCCGCACCGCCCCCCTGCCCGGCCAGGACGAGCCGCTCGTCGTCACGATCCGGGCCGACGGGGCCCTGTACCTGCAAGAGAGCCCGATCACCCTCGAGGAGCTCGGCCCGCGTCTTTCCGCCGTGCGCGAGCGCAATCCCGAACTCCGGGTGTTCGTCCGCGGCGACCGGCACGTCGACTACGGGCGCGTGATGGCCGTGGTGGGCAGCTTGAACCAGGCCGGGATCGCCAAGGTGGCGCTCCTGACCGAGGCGCCGCGCACCGCCGCGCTCGGGACGGTGAAGGAGGCCCGATGAGCCGGCCCCGGCGCCGACCGCGCCGCGGGGATCAGCCGTGCGGCGCGCATTGAGCCTCTCGCTCGCCGCCCATCTCGGGCTCGGCCTCGTGGTGTTCGGCCTCGCCCGGCCGCGCGAGCTGCCGGTCGAGGAGGCGGTCGTGGTCGAGCTCGTGGCGGCACCCGCCCCGGGCCCGGCTCGCAGCGCCCCACCGGCGCCGGCCGAGGCAGCACCCTTGCCGAAGCGGGAGGCCGCCGCTCCGGCCCCGGCTCCCCGGCCGGAGCCGCCGCCCGAGCCGCCGCAAACCCGCCCCGAGCCGGCCGCGGCCGAGCCGGCGCCCGAGCCGCCGGCTCCGAAGCCGCGGCCCGAGCGGGTCGAGCCGGCGGAGCCGAAAGCCGCGAAGCCGGAACCCGTGCGAGCGGAGCCCGCGAGGCCCGAGCCGCCGAAGCCGGAACCGAAGGCGGCGCCGGTCGAGAAGCGGCTCGCCGAGAAGCCCGAGCCGGAAAAGCCCGAGGCGGAGAAGCCGCGGGCCGAGAAGCCCCGGCCGGCACCGGCCGAGCCCGAGCGGGTCGAGCCGCCGAAGCCGGCACCCCGGCCGGAACCGACCAAGGCGACCCCGCCCAAGCCCGAGCCGCCCAAGCCCGCGCCGGCCAAGCCCGAGCCGCAGCTCGCCAAGGCGGAGCCCACCAGGCCCACGCCCCGCCCGGAGGCGCCCAAGCCGGTGCCGACCGGGCCCGAGCCGCCCAAGGAGGACAGCTTCGCGGCGCTGTTGCGCAGCGTCGAGAAGCTCGAGCGGCGGGTCCAGGCGGACAAGGCGACCCCCGGCCGGGGTCGCAGCGAGCCGCTGGTCGAGCCCGTGGCGGGCGGCCCGCTGCGGAGCGCCGATCAGGCCCTGACGCAAGGCGAGATCGACGCCATCCGCCGGCAGATCGAGCGCTGCTGGAACGTGCCGGTCGGCGTGCGCGGCATCGAGACCATGCAGGTCCGGCTGCGGATCGCCATGAACCGGGACGGCAGCGTCGCCCGGGTCGGCATAGAGGACCAGGCACGGATGGCGGCCGATCCGGCCTTCCGCACCGTGGCGGAGAGCGCCCAGCGGGCGGTGCTGAGCTGCCAGCTCACCCTGCCACCCGAGAAGTACGAACAATGGCGCGAGATGGTGATGACCTTCCACCCCAAGGACGCCCTGAGCGGATGAGCCCGCGCCCCCTCCTCCCCCGCCACGGGCTCGACCAGCGGCTCGCTGCGACCC
>DAIOUO010000212.1:0-6255 GCA_036759485.1 Geminicoccaceae bacterium
GCCTGAGGCGGCGGCCGACGCCGGGCGGGGCCCGCCCCGCCCGGCCGGCGGTCCGGGAGGAAGCTTGAGCACCGCGCGACCCTTGACGCTCGGGAACCCGCGGGCGGGCGGAGAGGTCCGGCCCGCCCCGGCCGCGCGACCGCAGCGCGCCGGGCTCGTGCCCTATCTCCTCGTGGCCCCGCTCGCCCTCGTCTTCCTCCTCTTCTTCGTGGTGCCGGTCGTGCTCGTGCTCGTGGTCTCGTTCTTCGAGTACGAGGCCTACGACATGCTGATCCCGGCCTTCACGTTCGCCAACTATGTCGACGTCTTCAGCCAGCGAGTCACCTGGGACACCTACCTCAAGACCCTGCAGTTCTGTGTGAGCGTTTGGGCGATCACCTCCGTCCTCGGTTTCACCCTCGCCTACTTCCTCGCCTTCTACGTCCGCACGCTGACCTGGCAGATCACTCTCTTCCTGATCTGCACGATCCCGTTCTGGACCAGCAACGTCATCCGGATGATCTCCTGGATCCCGCTCCTCGGCCGCAACGGCCTCGTCAACGCCGCCCTCCAGGGTCTCGGCGTCACGAGCGAGCCGCAGGAATGGCTCCTCTATTCCGACTTCTCGGTGACGCTCGGCTTCGTCCACCTCTACACGCTCTTCATGCTGGTGCCGATCTTCAACTCGATGGCCCGCATCGACCGGGCGCTCCTCGAGGCGGCGGCCGACTGCGGTGCCTCGGAATGGCAGACCGTCCGCCACGTGATCCTGCCGCTCGCCAAGCCCGGCATCGCGATCGGCTCGATCTTCGTGCTCACTGTCGTCATGGGCGACTTCGTGACCGTGAACGTGTTGGGCGGCGGCAAGGTCGCGAGCATCGGCAAGTCGATAAATACCGAGCTCGGCTATCTGCAGTTCCCGCCCGCCGCCGCCAACGCCATGGTCCTGCTCGCCGTCGTCGTCCTCATGATCGTGGCGCTCACCCGCCTCGTCGACGTCCGCAAGGAGCTCTGAGGTGCTGCGCGAGGCCCATCCGCGCACCTTCCGTCTGCTCGCGACCGTCTTCGCCCTCTTCGTCCTCTTCCTCTACGGTCCCACGCTCACGATCACGATCCTCTCCTTCCAGGGCCCCGAAGGCGGCTTGACCTTCCCGATGAACGGGGTGAGCCTGCACTGGTTCGCGGAAGTGTTCCGTCAGCAGTCGATCGGCGACGTCCACGGCGGCTTCCGGCGCTCGATCGCGCTGGGCCTGATCGTGATGGTCCTGACCGTCGCGATCTCGTTCCTCGCGGGCCTCGCCTTCCGCAGCCGCTTCAAGGGTGCCACCCTCCTCTTCTACGTGGTCGTGGCGAGCTTGATCATGCCCTCGATCGTGGTCTCGCTCGGCATCGCCGCCCTCTTCGAGCTCCTCGGAATCGAGCGCACCTGGTGGGGTTCCGGCCTCGGTGCGCATCTCACCTGGACCCTGCCCTTCGGCCTCCTCATCATGTTCGCGGTCTTCAACCGTTTCGACCGGAGGCTCGAGGAAGCGGCGCGCGACCTCGGTGCCACCGGCGTGCAGACCGTGCGGCACGTCGTGATCCCGGTCATCGCACCTTCGCTCGTGGGCGTGGGCCTGTTCGGCTTCACCCTCTCCTACGACGAGCTCGCCCGCAGTTCGCAGGTCCTGGGCAATCTCAACACGCTGCCGCTCGAGCTCCAGGCGATGCAGAGCAACGCCACCACGCCCGTGATCTACGCCCTCGGCACGCTCACGACCGCTGTCTCCTTCCTCGTGATCGCCCTCTCGCTCGCGACCCTGCTCTATCTCCGCCGCCGCCAGGAGCGGCGCGGCTCGGACGCCGGCAAGGGCATGGTGTGAGGCCACCCGCGTGCGCATCAACCTCGTCAACCCGAACACCACCCGCTCGATGACCGAGAAGATCGCGGCCGCGGCCCGGTCCGTGGCGGCGCCGGGCACCGAGATCCGCGCCGTCTCGCCGGCCATGGGCCCGGTCTCGATCGAGGGTCCCTACGACGAGGCGTTCTGCGTCCCGGGCCTGCTCGAGGAGATCGCCAAGGCCGAGGCGGAAGGCTTCGACGGCCACGTGATCGCCTGTTTCGACGATCCGGGCCTCGATGCCGCCCGCCAGATCGCCCGCGCTCCGGTGGTCGGCATCGCCGAAGCCGCCATGCACGTGGCCGGCCTCGTGGCCGGCAGCTTCACCATCGTGACCACGCTCGCCCGCTCGATCCCGACCCTCGAGCAGCTCGTCCGTCGCTACGGCTTCGCGCAGCGGTGCCGCAGGGTACGGGCGGCCGAGTTCCCGGTCCTCGCCCTCGAGGAGCCGGGCTCCGATGCCCAGGAGCGGCTGCGTGCCGAGATCGGCCGGGCGCTCGCCGAGGACCGCTGCGAGGCGATCCTACTGGGTTGCGCCGGCATGGCCGACCTCGCCCGCGAGCTCTCGGGCGAATTCGGGTCGCCGGTGATCGACGGGGTGGCGGCCGCCACCAAGCTGGTCGAGGCTCTCGTCGGCTTGGGGCTCGCGACCTCCAAGATCGGCGGCTGGGCGCCGCCGCTTCCCAAGCCCTACACCGGCGCCTTCGCCCGCTTCGCGCCGCGCTGAAGGTTCAACCGCCGGCGAGCCGCGTCTCGATCACGATCTCGCCCTCGAGCGTGCGGTGCACAGGGCAGCGATCGGCGATCTCGAGCAGTCGCTGCCGGGTCGCCGCATCGAGGGGGCCTTCGATCTCGATCACCCGCTCGAACCGGTCGACTTTCCCCGTCTCGGTCTCGCAGGAGGCGCAATCTTCGGCGTGGATCTTGGCGTGGCGCACCGCACAGCGGATCGCTCCGACCGCGAGCCCCTTGTACCGCGCGTACATCCGCAGCGTCATCACGGTGCAGGCGGCGAGCGCCGAAGCCAGGAGCTCGTAAGGGTTCGGCCCGGTGTCGTCGCCTCCGGCCTCGACCGGCTCGTCGGCAACGAGCCGATGGCGGCCGGCCCAGAGATCGAGTGCGTAGGGGCCGCGCCCGCTCTCGGCGGCGATCACGGTGCCGTGCGGTGGACGGACCCGAACCTCGGCCGCCTCGCTCATGTCGAACTCCCCCTCCTCGTCTGCCGACCCTCGCCGCATCCGATCCCATCGCGCCCGCCCGGGCAAGTCGGTGCTTGCCGCTCGGCGACCGCCGGCCGCATCCTCCGCCACGAACGAGCGGAGACGCCCGGACATGACGGCAGCACGACGACCTTGGGTTCCCGACCGGCTCGAAGCACCGATTCAAGAGCGGATCCGGCACCGTGCCGGGCTCTCCCCCGACGCGCTCGAGGCCGAGCTCGTGGCCACCCTCGCCCGCCACGAACGGCTGCACGACCGCGAGGTCTTGAACCTCTACGCGGGTACGAACGCGATGAACCCGCGCGCCGCCGCGTATCTCGCACGGAGCGTCGGCAGCCGACCCTCGCTGGGCTGGCCCGGCGACAAGTACGAGACCGGCCTCGGCCATGCCCAGGAGATCGAGGTGATGGCCCAGGCACTCGTCTGCGAGGTCTTCCGCTGCGCCTTCTGCGAGTTCCGTGTGGCCTCGGGCTCGATCGCCAATCTCTACGCCTTCATGGCCACCTGCCGGCCGGGTGATCGGATCGTGGCCTTCCCCGAGAAGGCCGCGGGCCACGTCACCCATCATCGCGAAGGTGCGGCCGGGCTCTACGGCCTCGAGGTCCACGAGACGCCGATCGACGAGGCCGCCTTCACGGTCGATCTCGACCGGCTCGCCGCCGAGGCCCGGCGGATCCGGCCGCGGCTGATCGTGGTCGCGGGCTCCTTGAACCTCGTCCCGCACCCCGTCCGCGAGGTCCGGGCGATCGCCGAGGAGGTGGGGGCGCTCGTGATGTACGATGCCGCCCACATGTCCGGCCTGCTCGCGGGCGGTTGTTTCCAGGACCCGCTCGCCGAGGGCGCCCATCTCGTCACGATGTCGACCTACAAGTCGCTCGGCGGACCGCCGGGCGGCCTCGTCCTCACGAACGAGCCCGAGCTCGCCGAGCGGCTCGACCGGATCGCCTATCCGGGCCTCACCGCGAATTTCGACCTCGCCCGCACCGCAGCCCTGGTCGTGGCCCTGCTCGATACCCGCACCCATGGTGCCGCCTATGCCCGCGCCATGATCGAGAACGCCCGGGCCCTCGGCGAGGCGCTGGCCCGCGAAGGTGTCCCGGTCGTCGCCCCGGCCGCGGCCTTCCCGACCCGTTCGCACCATCTGGCGATCGACGCCCGGCCGTTCGGCGGCGGCACGCACGCCAGTCGCGCGATCGAGCCCGCGAACATCCTGACCTCCGGCATCGGCCTGCCGCTTCCGGCCGTGGCGGGCGACTTCAACGGTATCCGGCTCGGGACCCAGGAGGTCACCCGGCTCGGCATGGGCCCGGCCGAGATGCACCTCGCCGCCCGGCTCCTGGCCGACGCCCTGTTCGCCCGCCGCCCGGCCGAATCGATCCGTGCCGAGGTCGTCGAGCTCCGCCGCGGCTTCCAGACCCTCCACTTCGTCCGCTGAGCCCGGCCGAGGGCGGGGGTGGTCGCGCGCTCGCCGCTCGCGCATAGAGACGCCGTTCGAGCCTCGGGGAGCCGCCCATGCACGCCACGATCGCGCCCTCGCGCCCGCAGCTGCCGACGCGCGACCTCGAGGTCATCGGGCTCGTCGGCCTCGCGCATCTGGGCAGCCACTTTTTCCATCTGGTGCTGCCGCCGCTCTTCCCGGCCCTGCGCGAGGCCTACGCCGTCTCCTGGACCGAGCTCGGCCTCTTGCTCACCGTCTTCTTCGTGACCTCGGGCCTCGCCCAGACCCCGGCCGGCTTCCTGGTCGACCGCATCGGTGCGGTGCGGGTTCTCGCGGGCGGCCTCGCCCTTCTGGGCGTGGGCGCACTCCTCGCAGCGGCGGCACCGAGCTTCTTTCTGCTGTTCCCGGCCGCGGCGCTGTTGGGGCTCGGCAACAGCGTCTTCCACCCCTCCGATTACGCGATCCTCGGCCACCGGGTCACACCCTCGCGGATGGCGCGTGCCTTCTCGGTCCACACGGTCGGCGGGACGATCGGCTGGGCGCTCGCTCCGGTCGTCATGGCAGCACTTTCCACCGCCTTCGGCTGGCGCGCCGCGCTGCTCGTGGCCGCCTGCGTCGGCCTCGCCCTCGCCGCCCTCGTCCTGGTCCGCCGCGACGCTCTCGAGACCCCCTCGCATCGGGAGCGGGCGGCTTCCGGCACGGCCGCGCCGAGCGGATCCGCCTTCGCTGTCCTGACCAGCCGTCCGGTCCTGCTCTGCTTCGCCTTCTTCGCGCTACAGGCGACCGGTGTGATCGCGCTCCAGGGCTTCATGCCGCTCGCACTGGGCAAACTCTGGGGCACCGAGCTCGTGCTCGCCGCGACTGCGGTCACCGCCTTCATGATCGGCAGTGCCTTGGGCACGGTCGCGGGCGGGATCCTCGCCGACCGTACCCCCAACCGACACGGCATCATCGCGACCGGCCTCGGCTTCGCGGCCGTTCTCGCGCTCTTGCCCGGCCATGTGGCCCTGCCGCTGCCGCTGCTCTGGGCCGTGCTCGGGCTCGCGGGCGCGTTGCACGGGGCGACCACGCCCTCGCGCGACCTCCTGGTCCGCGCCGCCGCTCCGCCGGGCGCCTCGGGCAGGGTCTTCGGCTTCGTCTATTCCGGCCTCGACCTCGGCGCCACGGTGGCGCCCGCGATCGCCGGCCGGCTGCTCGACGCCAACGCACCGGCCGGCCTCTTCTGGCTCGTCGCGAGCGCGACCGCGCTCTCGATCCTGGCCGCCGCCTCGGTCCGGCCCGCTGGCCCGGCGGCCCGGCCGGCCGCCGCCCGGGCGGCCTCCTGATGCGGCCCCTCCTGCGAAGCGCGCTGGGCGCGCTCGAGGCCGTCGCGGCCAACCTGTCGATCGCTTTCCTGGCCGTCTCCACGCTCGCGGCCGAGCTGCCCGGCGGCCACGTCCTCCTCCGCGACGCGGTCTCCGACGACGGGCGGATCGTGGCCGCCTTCGCTCCCCAGCCGCCCGATCGCTGCTGGCTCCTGCGGCTCTTCGAGCGCGAGCAGGAGCGCGACCGCTGGGCGCCCGTCGCCGAGCGCGCGGGCCCGGCCAAACCCCGCAGCGGCGACTGCCCGCCGGTGATCGGCGTACTCGCCGGCAACGGTCGCACCGTGGCGATCGGCACACCCTGGGAGAAGCGCGTCACCGTGCTCGAGCGCGAGCGTGGAGACGGCCAGGAAAGCGATCGACAGGTTGGCCGCGAC
>DAIOUO010000213.1:0-6246 GCA_036759485.1 Geminicoccaceae bacterium
CATCAGGTCCTCGTCGCCCTCGAGCCGGCCGACACGACCCCCCGCTTCGCGCACGAGCAGGATGCCGGCGGCGATGTCCCAGGGCTTGACGCCGTATTCCCAGAAACCGTCCTGGCGACCCGCGGCCACGTAGGCGAGGTCGAGCGAGCAGGTGCCCAGTCGGCGCAGGCCCGCCACCTGGTCGGCCACGGCGTCGAGCTGGCGGGCGAAACCCTTGGCGCGCGCCGGCCAGTCCTGGACCGGCAGGCCGCAGCCGACGAGCGCCTCCTCGAGCCGCCAGCGCCGGGAGACGCGCAGCCGCCGGTCGTTGAGATAGGCCCCGGCTCCTTTCTCGGCGATGAACAGCTCCTCCTTGACCGGATCGTAGACGAGGCCGGCGGTGATCTCGCCCTGCTGTTCGAGGGCGATCGAGATCGACCAGTGCGGCAGGCCGTGGAGGAAGTTGGTGGTGCCGTCGAGCGGGTCGACGATCCAGCGGTTGAGCTTCGAGCGGCCCTCGATCGGACCGCTCTCCTCGAGCAAGAAACCCCAATCGGGCCGGGCCTTGTGCAGCGCCTCGCGGATCACCTGTTCGGCCCGCCGGTCGGCGGCGGAGACGAAGTCGCCCGGCCCCTTGATCGAGACCTGGAGCTGCTCGACCTCGCCGAAATCGCGCACGAGATGGCGGGCCGCGGCGCGCGCGGCGCGGATCATGACCTCGACATTGGCGGACCAGCGGGCCACGCGCGGCTCCGGACGGCTCGGTGGGGAGTGCCCTCAAGATAGGCGCGCTCGCGGCCCGCGGCCAGTGCCGGGTGGCCGCGGCTAGGCTCGCTCCGCAGCGAGCGCGGCACGGAAGGGCGCGAGCGCGGCCTCGGGCTCCGCCCAGATCGCAGCGGGCGGGATGAGGAAGTCGGCACCGGCGGCGAGCAGCCCGGCCGCCGCCTCCGGGCCGGGGCAGGGGACCGCGCAGGGCAGCACGAAGAGCCCGCTCCACCAGGCCACGAGCTCGGCCAGCCGCTCGACCGGCAGGCCCTCGCCGAGCAGGAGCCAGTCGGCGCCGGCCTCACCGGCCTCCATGGCGGCATGGCGCGAGCCGCCCGTCGCCACCCCGATCGGCCGCTCGAGCCCCAGGACCCGGCGGGCCGGCTCGACCGCCTCGAGCGCGCGCAGAAGGAGCCCGTCGGCGGCCGCCTCGATCACCGCCGCCGGATCCCCCTCGAGGAAGAGGGCGACCCCGGCGTCCCGGCAGCGGGTCCGGCACTCGGCCAGGAGTTCCGCCCGCAGCGGAGCCGGGCCGGCCGCGGGATCCAGGAGCACGGCCGCCACCCGGCGATCCGCGAGCGCACGCGCGAGGACCGCCGGAAAACCGCCTTCGAGCCGCTCGGGGGCCGGCAGGACGAGCGCCGGCTCGGCCTCGCCCGGCTCGAGCCAGGGGCCGGGCGGTGCCTCGCCGCTCGGGCCCCCGCGGGCAGCCGGCCGGGTCCGGCTCACGCCTTGCCCTGATAGATCCGGACGACCTGGTCGAGCAGGGCGAGCGCGTCCTCCTTGGTGCGCTGGAAGCTGTTGCGGCCGATGATCGAGCCGTGGCCGCCGCCGTCGCGGATCTGGCGGATCTCGGCGAGCACGCCCTCGGTGTCCTTGGCCTCGCCGCCCGAGAAAACGACGAGGCGCTTGCCGGCGAAGGCCGCCTGCACGACGTGGGCGACCCGCTCGGCGAGCGTGCCCGTCGGGATCTTGGCCTTCTCGTAAGCGGGCTTGGCGGCGTCCAGGTCGATGCGCGCGGTGGGCGGCTTCACTTTGATCACGTGCGCACCCATGAGAGCCGCCATGTGCGCGGCGTAGGCCACGATGTCGAGTGCGGTCTCGCCCTCCTTCGAGACCTTGCCGCCGCGCGGGTAGGACCAGACGACGACGAGGAGGCCCTTGGCCTTGGCCTCGCGGGTGATCTCGCGCAGCTCCTCCTGCTGGGCGTAGCAAGCGTCCGAGCCCGGATAGATCGTGAAGCCGACGCCGATGCACCCCAGCCGGAGCGCATCGTCGACCGAGGCGGTGATCGCCTGGTCCGGGGTGCCGGCGGCGAGACTGTTGGCGCTGTTGAGCTTGAGGATCAGCGGCACCTGGCCGGCGTAGCTCGCCGCACCCGCCTCGAGCGGCCCCAAGGGTGCGGCATAGGCCGAGAGCCCGGCGTCGATCGCGAGTTCGAAGAGATAGTGCGGGTCGTAGGCCGCCGGGTTGGGCGCGAAGCTCCGAGCCGGGCCGTGCTCGAAGCCCTGGTCGACGGGCAGGATGACGAGCTTGCCGGTACCGCCCAGGCGGCCGTGGCTCAGCAGCCGCACGAGGTTGGTCTTGACCCCGGGATTCTCCGATTCGTACCAGGAGAGGATCTCCTTGACCTTCCGGCTGACCCGCATACTGTCCGCTCCCTCGTCGCTGGAGCCGGCGGCGCGCGCCGGCGGCGGCCCTATAGCCTCTCGCCCGAGGGCGATGAAGGGCCGCGGGCGCAGCCGTGGTCGAGCGTGCCGAAAAGGTCCGCGGCCGGGTCCTCGCCCGGTGCGAGGACGAGGAGCGGGGAAGGAGGCCGGGTCGAGAGCTCCGCACCGAGCCGGCGGGCGATATCGGAGAGCGCCCCCTCGACCCCCGGCACGCCCTGCACGAGGACCCGTCGCGCGCCGGCGCGGAGGGCCGCGAGGGCCGTTCCCGGCTCCTCCCCGCAATCGATCAGGAGCGGCCGGCCGAGCCGGTGCGCCAGCGCCACGCAGAAGCCGACGCCGGCGAAGGTGGCGAGGCCGGGCGCGGTCGCGAGCTCGACCTCGAGGCCGAGTGCCGCGGCTCGCGCCAGCACCGCTTCGCCCTGGAGGCGATCGTGGATCGCGACGGTCAGACGCGCCCGGCCGGGACGCGTGGCGTCGCCTCCGCTCTCGGCCGCCTCGTTCCGCCCGAGCTCCCGGGGCGCGCCCGGTTCCGCCGGTCTCAGCGCGGCTTGAGCGCCGCGATCCCCGGCAGTTCCTTGCCCTCGAGCCATTCGAGGAAGGCTCCACCGGCGGTCGAGACGTAGCTGAAGGAATCGAGCACGCCGGCATGGGCGAGGGCCGCCACCGTGTCGCCTCCCCCCGCCACCGTCACGAGCTTCCCGGCTCTGGTGAGCTCGGCGGCGGCCTTGGCGACCGCGACCGTGGCGGCGTCGAAAGGCGGCACCTCGAAGGCTCCGAGCGGGCCGTTCCAGAGCAGCGTCTTGCAAGCGGCGAGCTTGTCCGTGATGTCCTTCACCGTCTTGGGGCCGACGTCGAGGATCATCTCTTCGGGTCCGACATCCTCCACGCCCACCGTGCGGCAGGCGGCGTTCGGCTTGAACTCGCGAGCGACCACGGCGTCGATCGGCAGGAGGATCTCCACCCCCGCGGCCTGGGCGCGCTCGACGATGGCCTTGGCCTCGCCCGCGAGATCGGGTTCGCAGAGCGATTTGCCGACCGCGAGCCCCTCGGCCGCGAGGAAGGTGTTGGCCATCCCGCCGCCGATCACGAGCGCATCGACGCGGTCCAGGAGGTTCCCCAGCACCGCAAGCTTGGTCGAGACCTTGGCACCGCCCACGAGCGCCGCGGCCGGCCGCGCCGCCCCGCCGAGCGCCTTCTCGAGCGCCTCGAGCTCGGCCTGGAGGAGCCGCCCGGCATGGGCCGGCAGGCGCTCGGCGAGCGCGACCACGGAGGCGTGCGCCCGGTGCGAGCAGGAGAAGGCATCGTTGACGTAGAGCTCGCCGAGCCTGGCGAGCGCATCGGCGAAGGCCGGATCGTTCTTCTCCTCCCCGGCGTGGAAGCGCAGATTCTCGAGCAGCGCCACGCCACCCTCGGGGAGTCCGGCCACGACGGCCTCGGCCTCGGGACCGATGCAGTCCGAAGCGAAGGCCACCTTCCGTCCCAGCACACCGGCGAGTGCCTCGGCGATCGGCTTCAGGCTCAGGCCCGGCTCGGGCTTGCCCTTGGGTCGGCCGAAATGGGACAGGAGGACGACCTTGGCGCCTTTGTCGGCGAGCTCGCGGATGGTCGTGGCGCCGCGCTCGATGCGCGTCGCGTCGCTGACTCGACCGTCCTGCATCGGCACGTTGAAGTCGACCCGGACCAGCACCCGCCGGCCCTTGACCTCGACGCCGTCGAGCGTGCGGAACGCCACCATCGCCTTTCGCCCCCGCCCCGAGCTTCTCCCTCGCTTGCGCGGCTAGCACGGAGCCCGCGGCGCTGTCCACGCGACCCCGTGCCCGCGGGCCGTGGCCGCTCCGGGGCGGGCGAAGCGGAAGAGCTCGGCATAGCCACGGCCGATCGTCTCCGCCTCGAGCCGGCCCTCGCCGCGGGCGGCGCGGCGGCGCAGCTCGACCGCCACCTCCGGCCGGTGGCGGACGCCGAACCGGGCGAGCCAGGCGCGCATCGCGGCACGAGCCCAGCCGGGCAGGCCCCCCATCGGCCCGAAATCGACGAGGTGCAGGGTCCCGTCCGGGGCGAGGAGGGCGAGGGCCCGATCGAGGGCGGGCAGGGGCTCCGAGACGATCGAGAGACAGTAGCTCAGCACCACGTGCTCGAAGCGGTCGGTACCGAGCTGGCGGTGCGCATCCAGGCTCTCGGCGGTAGCGTAGGCGAGCCGGGCGCGGCCGGCGAGGCCGGCGCGGGCGAGCGCCTTTTCGGCCGTCTCGAGCATCGAACGGGCGGGCTCCACGCCGCACAGCAAGACCCCCGGCAGCCGTCGGCCGAGCCGGACGAGGTTGCGGCCGGTGCCGCAGCCGATCTCGAGGATCCGCGCCCCGGGCGGTGCCGCGATCGAATCGAGCAGGCGATCGCGCCCCGAGAGGTACCATTTGCGGGTGAGGTCGTAGATCCGCCGCTGCGGCCGGTACATCTTCTCCATGCGCTCGTGGACGAGCGCGCTCTCCGCCTGCCACCGGTCCGGGAGAAGCGGCGGCTCGCCCCGCGCCTCGGCCGCCGGCACGTCGTCGGACCCGGGTTCGAGCCGTCGCGGATCGAGAGGGCGGGCGGTCACGGCGCGCAGCCCTGCCGCCGGTACAGGTGGAAGGCGCCGTAGATCGCCGAGCGGTCGCGGGCGAAGAGTTCGCTGGAACGCTCGCGTTCGTAGACCCAGCCCTCGAGCAGAGCCGGGGGCAGGCTGCGCTCGAGCGGCGATCGGGCGGCGGCGGTGCGGAAGATCACCCGGGCCCCGGGGGCCGCCGTGCGGCCGATCTGGGTCCAGAGCCGGGCGAGCCCGTCCGGGGTCATCCAGTCCTGGGCGTCGAGCAGGACGAAGCCGTCGACACTCGAGGCGTCCTCGCGCGCGAGCGCCTCGGTGAGTGTCGCCCGGCGCACGGTGACACGGTCGGCACAGGCCCGCACCGTCTCGAAATGCCGGGCTTCGAGATAGGGCGGCAGCGAGCGGCGGTTCGGATCGTAGCGGCGGGCGAAGGCCTGCCAGGCGAAGTAGTTGTCCGCCACCGGGAAGCCGCAGGCCAGCCGCTCGAGCCGCTCGCGCAACACGGCGCGCAGCCCGCCCCGGTCGGCGCCCGCGAGCGCGTCGAGCTGGGCCGGCGGGATGCCGAGGCCGAACCAGGTGACGGGAAAGGCGCTGGCGAGCCGCACGAGGGGGCTGTCGAGCACCGGGGCGAGCTCGCGCTCGAAGATCGCCCGCTGTTCGGCCGGATCGCGCGCGTCCAGGATCCGGGCCGGGTGGCGGCCGTGCAGCCGGAGCACCAGATGCCCGAGCCCGATGAACCGGCCGAGCAGGCCGGTGCGGTGAAAGCCGCGGGCGAAGGCCTCGATGCGCCGGCCGCCGAGTGCCCCGCGGCCTTCCCAGAAAGCGCGCGCCTCGGCCGGAAGATGCGGGCGCAGCCTCCTCCAGAGGTCGAGGTTGCGGGCCCCCTCGGCCGTCCCGAACAGGGCGAAGAAGTCGGGCTGCTCGAGCCGGCGGGCGGCCGCGAGCTTGAGCTCGAGGAGGGCGGTGTGCGCCGGCGAGAGGTCGACCGCGACAATCCGCGCCGGCCGGCCCGCCAAGTAGCTCATGACGTTGCAGCCGCCCGAAGCGATCGCCACGAGCCGCGCGCCCTCGAGCGGCGCGAGCGCCTCCGCGTCCACCACCGGGTCCTCCCAGATCTGCGGGTAGACGAGTCCGTCGAAGGCCTTGGCGAAGAGGCCCTCGAGCAGGCCGCGCGGGCTCCAGGCGGCGGTCGTGCGGGCGGCGGAGGCGGCGAGGGTGCGCAGCGCCGCCTGGCGGGCGTCCGGGACGTCGACGAGC
>DAIOUO010000214.1:0-6242 GCA_036759485.1 Geminicoccaceae bacterium
ATGGAAGAGCGCGATCGGTCGGGCCTCGGACCACCGGATCGCCCGCCGATCGGGGAGCCGGAAAGAAAAAGGGGCGCCGGACGACCGGCGCCCCCGCGAAGCTCTGTCGCGATCGGCTCAGGCCTCGCGCAGCAGGCTCGTGTCGATCGGAAGATCGCGGATCCGCTTGCCGGTCGCCGCGAAGATCGCGTTCGCGATCGCCGGTGCGATCGGCGGCACGCCCGGTTCGCCCACGCCCGCTGCCGGCACCGAGAAGGGATGCGGGACGATGTGAACGTTGACCTGGCGTGGATAGTTGGTCATCCGCACCATCTCGTAGTCGTGGTAGTTCGACTGCTCGGCGCGGCCGTTCTTGAAGGTCACGGCCGAGTGGAAGCAGAGCGTCTGCCCCATCACCGCCGCCCCCTCGAACTGCGCCCGGATCCGCTCCGGATTGGCCGCGAAGCCGCAATCGACCGCGGTGTCGATCCGCGGGATCGTCACCGTGCCGTCCTTGGCGACCGCAACCTCGACCACGCTCGCCACATAGGTGAGGAAGCTCCGGTGCACGGCCAGCCCGAGCCCGGTCCGCGGCGGCATCTTCCGACCCCAGCCCGCCTTCTCGCAGGCGAGCTCGACCACCGCCCGAAGCCGTCCGGTGTCGATCGGGTAGATCGCGTACGGATCGCCGTAGTTCCACAGCTCGCCCTCGATCCCGGCGGCCACCGGATCGATCTTGCGCGGCGGGCCCAGGAGTTCGAGCAGGAACTCCTTGTGGTCGCGCTTGAGCTCGTGGGCGAGCTCGCACACGAAGCTCTGCACCGCCCAGGCCCGCGGTATGTTCGAGACCGAGCGGAACCAGCCGATTCGGACATGGTTCTTGATCGGCCCGTTCTCGCAACGGATGTTCGGGATGTCGAACGGGTTGTCGACCAGCCCCATCCCGAGCTCGATCGCGAACTGGTAGTCGGACTCCTTGAAGGTCGAGAGGATCGTCGGCGCCACGCTGCGGTGCCGCCAAGCCACCACCTTGCCGTTGGCGTCGAGCCCGGCCTCGATCCGCTCGACCGAGGTCGTGTGGTAATAGGAGTTGCGGATGTCGTCCTCGCGGGTCCAGGTGAGCTGGACCGGCGCGCCGTCCATGGCCTTCGAGAGATAAGCCGCCTCGAGCGCGAAATCGCCCTTGGACTTGCGGCCGAAACCGCCGCCCAGGAGCGTCACGTGAACGGTGACGTTGGCCTCGTCGAGGCCCAGCAACTTGGCGAGGTCGGTGCGAACCGCGTAGGGCGACTGAGCCGGTGCCCAGCACTCGCAGCGACCGTCCTTGACGATGGCGAGCGCTTGCGGCGTCTCCATCGGGGTGTGCGCCATGTGCGGCTGGTAGTACTCGGCCGTGATCACCTTGGCCGCCTTGGCGAGCGCGCCCTCGACGTCACCCTGGTTGCGCACGACCTTGCCGGGCTTGGCCGCGACCGCCGACATCTCCTTGTGGTAGGCGGCGCTGTCGTAGGAGGCGTTGGGACCGTCCTCCCACTGGACGTTGAGCTTCTCGCGCCCCTGTATCGCCGCCCAGGTGGTCTTCGCGACCACCGCCACGCCGCCCATCGGCATGAACGCGGCGGGTGCGGGCGTGCCCGGGATCTCGATCACCTTGACCACCCCCGGCACCGCCATCGCGGCGGCCGCGTCCCAGGACTTGGCCTTGCCGCCATAGACCGGCGGACGGGCGACGACCGCGTAGAGCTGGCCCGGCCGGCGCACGTCGGAGCCGTAGATGGCCCGGCCCGTGACGATCGCCTTCATGTCGTACAGCGGCACGTTGCCCTTGCCGATGTAGCGGAAGGCGCTCTCGGGCTTGAGCACGAGATCCTTGATCGCCGGCACCGGCAGGTCCATCGCCGCCTTGGCGAGCTCGCCGAAGCCGGCCCGGCGGGCGCCACCCTTCTCCACCACCTCGTGGACCCGCGCCTCGACCTGGTTCGGCTGCAGGCCCCAGGCCTTGGCCGCGGCCTGCTCGAGCATGGTGCGGACCGCCGCGCCCATCACCCGCATCGACTGGATGTGGTGGCGCATCGAGCGCGAGCCGTCGGTATCCTGGTTGCCGTAGGTCGGCTCGTCGCCCGGGGCCTGGATGATCTTCACCTTGGCCCAATCGGCGCCCATCTCGTCGGCCAGCACCATGGGCAGGCTCGTGCGCGAGCCCGTGCCCATCTCCGAGCGGTGGGCGACGATCGTCACCGTGCCGTCCGGGGCGATCGAGACGAAGACCTTGGGATCCCAGACGAGCCCGCGCGGCATCGCTTCGCCGCCGGTCGGATAGGGCTCGTAGGCGCCTGCCCCGAGCGGTGCCATCAGCGTGAAGGTGCCGGCGAGCCCCATCGCCTTGAGCATCGAGCGCCGGCTGACGTTGACGAGCGCGAGCGGCGCCGCCGCCCGCGAGGGGGCCTGCAAGGCGCGCAGGCTCACGAAGCTCTCGAGCGTCATGGTCTCATACTCCCGTGGCGGCCAGCCGGATCGCGGCGTGGATCCGCTGGTAGCAGCCGCAGCGGCAGATGTTGCCGGCCATCGCCTCGTCGATCTCGGCGTCGGTCGGGTTCTTCTTTTCCGCGAGCAGCGCCGCGGCGCGCATGATCTGCCCGGCCTGGCAGTAACCGCACTGCGGCACGCCGAGCTGCGCCCAGGCCTTCTGCACCGGATGGTTGCCGTCCGGGTCGAGCCCTTCGATGGTCGTGATCTTCCGCCCGGCGGCCTCCTCGAGCCGCACCACGCAGCCGAGCACCGCCTTGCCGTCCAGGTGGATCGTACAGGCGCCGCAGGCGCCGATGCCGCAGCCGTACTTGGTGCCCGTGAGGTTCAACAGGTCGCGCAGCGCCCACAGGATCGGCATGTCGCCGGGCGCGTCGACCGTGACCTCACGGCCGTTGAGGGTGAGCTTGATCGCCATCTGCCGTGCCTCCCTCGGCGGAACACCCGGGGCTGCGCCCCGACCCGGGCCGGAACCGCGTGCCGACACCACCATCGGGTGCGCGGTCGCGGCGTCGAATTCTCCTCCAAGACGCCCGGTCGCCGCCCGGCGGGCGCACCGGGCGGCCGGGCCGGGCCCGGTCGGCTACTCGGTACCCGTCACGCTCGTGATCATCGGCAGCGAGACGTGCCGCAGATGGTAGCTGTCGCCGACCTCCGTCACGTAGCTGACCCGGAAGACCCCGTTGATCGGATGCTCCCCCGGCTTGGTGGGCGTGACCAGGAGCCGGAAGGTCACCGCGTCGTCCTCCGTGGTTCCGCGGAAGACCCGGCGCGCGAACTGCACGCTCTGATCGCCCGAGGAGAGCTCGATCACACGGTTGCCGCGCGGCGGCGGCTCGATGAACCGATAACCTTTCTCGATCGTGAGCCGCGCCAACAGCTCGGTCGGCTTGCCGACCGGACCCTTGGCCTCGCCCACCTCGACCCGGATCGGCCCGTTCTCCTCCGCGCCGGCCGCTGCCGCGCCGAGCGCGATCGCGAGCACCACCGCCGCCGCCGTCCCCCTCGTACCGTTCATCCTCGCCCGTCTCCCTGGCGGGAGCGAGGGTCGGGGCGGCTGCCGCCACCCCGACCCGACCGCCTCACTTCTGCAGCGCGAACACCCAGAGCACCCCGCCCTCGGTGGTGGCCTTCGGCCAACCGGGGATGAGGTTGGAGAGCAGGCCCTGCTGGAACTGCGGGTCGACGCCCCAGCCCGCCTGCACCGCGATGTATTGCACGCCGTCGATCATGTAGCTCGACGGTGGGGCGATGATCCCCGAGCTCGTCTTGATCTGCCAGAGCTGCTCGCCGGTCCGTGCATCGTAAGCCCGGAACATCCGGTCCTGGGTCCCGCCGTTGAACACGAGCCCGCCGGCGGTGGTCAGGATCGAGCCCCAGTTCATCGAGTTCGGGTAGAGGACGCTCCAGACTTTCTTGCCGGCGTTGATGTCCCAGGCCTGGATCTCACCGAACGACTTGGCATCCTTCTTCACGGTGAAGCCGATGTCCGGGATGTCCACACCGGTCCACCACTTGCCCGCGACGTACTCCTGCACCTTCCCCTCGAGGAAGCCGCAGTGATTGTCGTTGGCCGGGATGTAGACCATCCCGGTCTTCGGGTTGTAGGCCTCGAACGGCCAGTCCTTGCCGCCCCACAAGGACGGGCAGAAGCTGGCCTTCTTGCCGGTGCCAGGGACCTTGTCGGGGTGATAGGTGGGGCGGCCGGTCTTCGGGTCGATGCTCTTGAACACGTCCTGGTAGACGTAGGGCTTGGCGTCGACGAAGCCGATGGCACCGTTCTGCAGCCGCTCGAGCCAATAGAGGTAGCCGTTGCGGGCGGGCTTGATGAAGCCCTTCACGTTGCGCCCGTTGTGCTGGTACTCGACCAGCGTGGGCGCGTTCATCTCGTCCCAGTCCCAGCTGTCGTTCCAGTGGTACTGGAAGTGCCCCTTGATCTTGCCGGTATCGGCGTCGAGCGCCATCGTCGAAGCGGTGTAGAGATTGTCGCCGGGACGCTGGTCGCCGAACCAGGGCGAGGCGTTGCCGACACCCCAATAGATGGTGTTGGTCTCGACGTCGTAATTGCCCGTCATCCAGGCGGAAGCGCCGCCGCGCTTCCAGTCGTCGCCGCGCCATGTCTCGCTGCCGGGCTCGCCCGGGGCCGGGATCGTGTAGGTCTTCCAGGCCTGCTGACCGGTCTTGGCGTCGTAGGCGGCGATGAAGCCGCGCACGCCGAACTCGCCGCCCGAGATGCCGACGACGATCTTGCCCTTCACGGTCAAGGGCGCCATCGTCATGTACTCGCCGACTTTCCAGTTGGCGACGGTGGTCTTCCAGGCGACCTTGCCGGTCTTGGCGTCGAGCGCCACCAGGTCGCCGTAGAGCATCGCGACGTAGACCTTGTCGTCGTAGAGCGACACGCCGCGATTGGTGTTGTGGAGCGCGCTGAACTCCTCGGGCCCCTGGCCCTGGAACCGCCAGATCTCCTCGCCCGTGCGCGCATCCAGCGCGATCACCTGGTTGTCGGGGTTGGTGATGAACATGTAGCCGTCGTTGACGATCGGCGGCGACTGATGGCCCGAACGCTTCCCGGTCGCGAAGGTCCAGACCGGCACCAGGTTCTTGACGTTGTTGGTGTTGATCTGGTCGAGCGGGCTGTAGCTCCAGCCCTTGTAGTTGCCGCGGGTCATGAGCCAATTGTGCGGCTCGGGATTGGCGAGCCGCGCGTCCGTCACCGGCGTGTAGGCCTGCACCGATGCCGCCGAGGCCATCAGCGCCGCGGCCGCCAGCAATGTCCGTTTCAACACTCCGTCTCCCTCCCGTTGTACCGGCTTCGCCGCCGACCCTGGATCGGCCGGCCGTCGCGCTGCGCCGGAATGCCGCCAACCTCCCCGCCGGGTCGCCCGGCCCCCTTCAGGCCGCCCGGACCGCTCCAATCCGGCCGTCGAACGGGCCGGTCGCCACGAGCACACCCCCCTCGAGCCGGACCGGCAACTGCGCCAGGCGCCGCGGCGCCGGACCGAACACCACCGCCGCCTTGTCGCGCGGGTCGTACATGCTGCCGTGGCACGAGCAGACCAATGTCTTCTCGTAATCGTTCCACATGTTGACCGGGCAGGCCTCGTGCGAGCAGATCGCCGAGTAGACGACGACCCCTTCGGCCGCTCCCTTGCGGGTCTCCTCGCCGAGCGAGGCGGGGTCCAAGCGGACCACCACGACCTCGTTGAAGCGCGAGCCGTCGAGCACCGTGCCGCTCGCCTCGTCCCTCGGGAAGGCCAGCACCCCGGGCCCACCCATCGGCAGATCCTCGAGCGTCACGGGCTGGCCCTTCTTGGGGCCCATCGAGTGCACGAGAACGTCACCGGCCTTGGGCCGCCGCTCGTTGTCGGCCGCTGCAGGTCCCCCCGCGGGCGCCACCAGCAGCGCCGCCCCGGCGAGCACGACCTCGCGCCGCCCGAGCGGGCAGCACCCACACCTCCGACCGTCCTCCCTGTCCACGTCGCCTCCCGCAACGAGACTCATTCTTGAAACGAACGGTTACGTCGGGGCGGGTCGCGGGTCAACGGTTGCGGTGCGACAATTCGTGCAATCCCACCATCGCGTCGGAGGGTGCCGCTGCAAGGAGCAGCGCCACGAGGAGCCGCGCCACGCCGTGGCCCGGCTCTCGGTGGATCGGTCTCGGCTGATCGATGCGAGAAATCTGGAGCGGGCGAAGGGATTCGAACCCTCGACCCCAACCTTGGCAAGGTTGTGCT
>DAIOUO010000215.1:0-6221 GCA_036759485.1 Geminicoccaceae bacterium
CTACCCGATATCCGCGCGGCTCGACCTGCACGGGCTCGACCAGGAGGCGGCGCACGACGCCCTCCTCGCTTTCATCGCCCAGGCGCAGGGCCGCGGCCATCGCTGCGTCCTCGTGATCACCGGCCGGGGAGAGCGCAGCGGCGGGGTCCTTCGCCGCTCGGTACCCCGCTGGCTCGAGGAGCCCAGGCTCGCCGCTCGAGTGCTGGGCTGGGCGGAGGCCGGGCGCGCCCACGGCGGCGCCGGCGCTCTCTACCTTCTGTTGCGCCGACCCTCGAACGGCCAAAGCGGCGCGGTTCGATCTCCCGTCGGGGTCCGCTTCTCCCACCATCGCCGCCAGTGACGGCGGCCCCTCGGTCGGTCGCCGCACGAGGCCGGTCGCAGAGGTGCCGAGCGTATCGGCCGATTCCCGGCTCGAAGGTGCGGCCCGCCGGTCGTTCGGCCGGCAGCGACGAGTTCGGGTCGATCTCGATCGAGGCGGAACCGACCGCGGCGGCCCGGGGCCCGCGCGCAGGGGATCGGTCCTGCGGACGCGCGCTCGGCAACGTGCGGCTGTGCCTCCACCGTACCCCGCGCCGGTCCGAACGAGCCCGATGAGACCCGCGGGACGACCACAGGGCCGATCCGGCGCCGAGCCGGCGGCCTCGCGGCCGTATCCGGCTTTCCTGCCGCGCGCGGGTCACCGGCTCGCCGCCGTTCGCCGCGACCAGGGAAGCCTCCGCCCGGCCCGGTGTGCGCGTCGGATGGTGCTCGAGGACCGAGGGAGCGCGACCGGCTCTCGCCCGGCCACCGGGACCGGCGCCGACATCGGCGTTCGGGTCCAGGCCCGATCCACCGGCGCGAGCACGCCGAGGGCACGACGGGACGTCGGCGATCGGCGCGCGGACGCCGGCCACCAACCGCTCGACGCGATGCCTCGCGTTCGAAAGCCGGTCGACCGCCGCTCGGATGGCGGAGCCGCGGATCGCAACCGCAGGGCACGGGCGGAAGAGGGAAGGATACGGAAGCGCGATCCGCAACCGACCGACAGGTTCGCCTCGGCTCGCGGTGTGACCCGGCGGATCCTCGGGCGCTCCCTCGCGCTCGGCGGGTTCGACCGGATCGCCCTGCGCGCGCGGATCGGCCGGCGAGCAGGCGCAGCGGGGGTCGCCCGGGCAGCGCCCGGCGGGCCTCGCGCGGGGTGGCCGCGGATGGCGACCGAGATCGCCGGGCTCCCGGTGCCCCGGTGAGGGAGGAGCCGGCGCATTCTCTCTCGCACGATATCGAAGCAGCGACAGAGGGCGCAGGCGAGCGACCCGAGCCGTGCCTCGGTTGGCCCGCGTTCGAGGGCCCCGTTCGCACTCGCGGACCGGACGGCGGGCTCGGGCAGTGTCGCGCTCCGAGCTCCGCTGGCACGCCGCGGTATGGTCTCCGAACGCGCAGAACAGCGGTCGAACGCCACCAGCTCGGCCTCGACGACATCGAACGTGGCGGCCGACGCGCCGCGGCCCACCGGACCGCCGGCCCGCTGCCGGCCCCGGCGCGGGCGAGCGCCGACGGGTCCGAGCACGACTGCTTCGCCGACCAGGGGTGCCGGCACGGTCGTGCGAGCCCTCCGTCTTCGCTGCCCGCGAGACTGGAGGATCTTCGTCGAGATTCGGTTAACGGGCGCCGCGATCCGCCGGGCGGGAACGGTCAGGCGGCGGGCTTGCGAGCGAGTACGGTCACGCTCCGCAGCTCCACTCCCGAAGCCCGGAACGCCGCGATCCCGGCCGCGTCCAGATGGGGAGCGAGGGCCTCGTCCGGCAACGGGATCGCCCGGGCTTCGACCACCCGCACGTCGACGAGCCCGGCCGCCTCGAGCAACCCGCGATACTCCGCTTCCGGGATCGCGCCGGCCACGCAGCCGACATAGAGGCCGGCGGCCTCGCGCACCGGCTCCGGTATTGGCCCGGTCGCGACGATGTCGGAAACGCACATCCTCCCACCGGGAGCCAGGACCCGCGCGATCTCGGCGAAGGCGCGCGCCTTGTCCGGCACCAGATTCAAGACGCAGTTCGATATCACACAATCGATCGCCCCTGTATCGACCGGGAGGTGCTCGATCTCGCCGAGCCGGAACTCGACATTGTCGTAGCCGAGCTTTTCGGCATTGGCCCTGGCGCGAGCGATCATCTCGGGCGTCATGTCGACGCCGATGACCCGACCGGTCGGCCCCACCTCGTGACGGGCGACGAAGCAGTCGTTGCCGGCACCGCTACCGAGGTCGAGCACCACCTCGCCCGGCAGCAGCGCCGCGTGCCGGGTGGGGACGCCACAGCCCAGGCCGAGATCGGCCTCGGCGACGTGCCCTTCGACCGCCCTATAGGCGTCGCCGATCATGTCGAGCGAGCCGTCGGCGCAGCAACCGTCCCGCGGCCCGCAGCACCCCGCCGCTGCGCGCGCGATCGCCCCGTATTTCGCCCGCACCTTCTCCCGAATCGCCTGCGCCTCGCTCATCCCTCTCCCTCCCGTTCCGCCTTCGCCGAAGCGGCCCGCACGAATCCGGCCAGCAACCGGTCCACGGCTCGACGGGTCGTCTCGAGCGCGGCTGGATCCAAGCAGTAGCACGACTTGCGGCCGTCGATCGTGCCCCGCACGAGCCCCGCTTCCTTCAACACCTTGAGATGCTGCGAGACGGTCGACTGGGCGAGCGGCACGACTTCGACGATCTCGCCACAGATGCAGGTGCCGCGCGCCGCCAGAATCCGGAGGATGTGCAGCCGTGCGGGATGCGCCAGGGCTTCGAGACGGGCGATCAGCACCGCCTGATCGATCGGCTCCGCGTCGTGGATCTCATCGTTCATCGGCGATCGACGCTATATTTTCGTCGCCCCGGTGTCCAGCGCCGAAGCGGCCGACCTCCGCGGCGACGGGTCGCATTTCATCGTATATCGCCGATGAACGATGTTCGTCGTGACACCAGCGGGTGCAGAGACGGTCACGGCGAGCAGGGTTCCCGAGGCCACCCCGCCCCCGGCCGGGCGCCGCTCCTCTGGTACGGCGGCATGGCGGCCGCGCCGACGGCTTGGCTGCTCGTCTGTCCGCAGCTCGCCGACCTTTCCGAGGCGATCGTGGCACAGCTTCCGCTGGAGCGCACGAGCCGTGCCGGGGAAGCCATCTGGTTCTTCCTCTGCGACACGCCCAAGGTGCTGACGCTCCTGACCCTCGTGGTCTTCGCCATGGGCGTGGTGCGCAGCTTCGTCTCGCCCGAGCGGGTCCGCGCACTCCTCGCCGGCCGACGCGAGGGGATCGGCAACCCGATGGCAGCGGGGCTCGGCACGGTGACACCATTCTGCTCCTGCTCGGCGATCCCGCTCTTCCTGGGCTTCGTGAGCGCCGGGGTACCGCTCGGTGTCACCTTCTCCTTCCTGGTCGCGGCGCCCATGGTCAACGAGGTCGCGGTCGGCTTGCTCCTGGGCCCGGTCGGCTGGCCGATCGCCCTCGCTTGTCTCGGTTTCGGCCTCGCGATCGCCGTGGTCGCGGGGATCGTGCTCGGCCGGCTGCGGCTCGAAGGCTGGCTCGAGGACCGGGTCCGCGCGCCGCGCAGCCAGCCGGCCTGTGCGCCGGGCACCGTCCTCGACGGGCCGGGGCGGATCCGCGCCGGGCTCGAGGCGGTACGCGAGATCGTCGGCCGGGTCTGGCACTGGGTGGTGGGCGGGATCGCGGCCGGCGCACTCGTCCACGGCTATGTTCCGGCCGAGCTCTTGGCCCGGATCATGGGCGCCGAGACCTGGTGGTCGGTGCCGGCTGCGGTGGCGATCGGGGTGCCGATGTGCGCCAACGCCGCGGGCATCATCCCGGTGGTCGAGGCGCTCCTGGCCAAGGGTGCGGCCCTCGGCACCGTGCTCGCCTTCATGATGGCGGTCACCGCGCTGTCGCTGCCGGAGATGCTGATCCTGCGGCGGGTCTCGAAGCTGCCGCTGATCGTCGCGTTCGCCGCGGTGGTGGCGAGCGGCATCCTGCTCGTGGGCTATCTGTTCAACCTGCTCGCCGCCTGAAGCGGCATCGGGAGAGTGCAATGCGCAAAGCCGAGGTGTTCGGGCCGGGTTGCAAGCGTTGCCAGGCGACCGCCGAGCTGATCGCCGAGCGGGCCGAGGCGCTCGGGATCGAGGTCGCGATCGAGAAGGTCACCGACTGTGCCGCGATCGCCGAAGCCGGCGTGGTCGCCACTCCGGGCGTGGCGGTCGACGGCAAGCTCGTGCACAGCAGCGGGCTGCCGCAGGCCAGTGCGGTCGATACCCGGCTACGCGCCTGATCCCGGCTGCCCGCCGTCGGGCTCCGCCGCCGCAGCGAGCAGGTCACCGCGGGGCAGAAGAGCATCGAGCCGTGGGTCGAGCTTGTCCTGGCGGACCGCCTGGACCGCACGGAACGCCCGCAGGGCCTCCTCGAGCCGCCTGCCGAGCCGGCCGAGCTCCTCCTCGAGCTCGGCCCGGGCGGCGCGCAGGGCCGCCGCTTCGCCCGCGAGCGCACGTCGGCCGGCATCGAGCCGGAACGCCTCGACCGCCCGTCGGATCACCGCCAGGACCGCGAACAGCGTGGCCGGCGAGACCGGGACGACGCCCTTGGCGAGCGCCTCGTCGAGCAAGCCCGGATCGAGGCTCCAGAGGCTCGCCGCGAGCGGCTCGTTGGGCACGAACAGGAGCGCGACCTCGAGCGTTCCGGCGCTCGGATCGACATAGGCGCGGCTCGCGACCTCGGCGACCGCCGCCCGCACGTCCTTGAGGAAAAGTGCCTCGAGCCGGCGCCGCTCGGCCTCGCTCGTCGCCTCCTGCGCCTTGAGCCAGTTGTCGAAAGGAAACTTCACGTCGAGGTGGAGGAGCGAACCGTCCGGCAAGAAGAAGGTGATGTCCGGCCGCCGGCCGCCGCCGGTGGCCTGCTGTCGCCGCCAGTTCACCCCCTCCACGAAGCCCGCGGAGCGCAGGAGATCCTCGGCCAGCCGCTCTCCCCATTGCCCCCGGAGCCGCGCCTGGCCCAGGGTGTCGGCGAGCCGGCGGGTACTCGCCGCGAGCTCGGCCGCCCGCTCGCCGGCCGCGGCGAGCTGGCGCTCGATCGCGGCGAGCTTGGCTTCACGGTCGCGCTCGAGTTCGCGCACGAGGCCACCCAGCCGCTCGAGCTGGCCCACCACCGAGGCGAGGCGGGCGTCGAGCTCCGCCCGCTCGGTGGCGAGCCGGGCGGCGTCCAGCCGGCGCTCGACGGCGAGGCTCTGGCGGGTCGAGGCCGAGAGCTGCTCGGCGAGCTTGCGGAACTGGTCGAGGGCGATGTCGCCGAAGGCGAGCTTGACCCCGTCCAGGAGCGCCTCGGTCTCGGCCTGGCGCTGGCGCTCGGCCCGGGCGAGGCCCTCGGTCAAAAGCCGCCGCTGGCCGCCCCGCCAGAGAAGGCCCGTCGCGAGCCCGGCCGAGAAGCCGAGGCCGAACAGCAGGAGCCAGGCGGGTACGAGCGCGTCGAATTCGGACACCGGGACAGCCTCGGGCACCCGCGCCGGGATCGGTCACGGGTCGCCCCGAGGCTAGGCCGGACCCGCGCCCCGAGCCAGGGTCCGACACCGCCGCGGGGCACGCCGTGTCGGGCTCGCACGGGCACGGTCCGCCACGGCCCGGAGGCCTCGCGACAGGCCCGCCCGTTCCGCTCCCGCTGCTCGCCCGCCGCCACGATCGTCTCGCGGTGATCGCGGCTGCAGCGCCCGTCCGTCACCTCGAAGGTCCGCAGCGGCACGACCGTGCCGGCGCGGCCGCTGCTCTGCGTCCGTCAGGCCACCGCCTCGCCGCTCGCGCGCCGCCCCGCCCGCCGAGGCGCAGCCGGCCAGGAGCGTCACGAGCGGAAGGACTCCGAGCCGCCGGCCGCCGAGCGCGTTCATCGTCGGCCTCCGGCGATCGCCGACCGCTCCTCGGCCGGGCTCGGTTCCCGACCGTCCCCGCCGCCCGTAGCCGGCCGGCCGGCGAGGGCAGCGGTCGCGGTCCCGCCGGGCCCAGCCGCCGGTCGTCCTCCTCGTGCTCGCCGTCGTCGTCATCGTCGTCGCCGGCCGCCGAACCGGCCCCGCCACCCTCGTGGTGCGCGAGCCAGCCGTCGGCCACGTAGCTGTGGTCGCCGTCGAGCCGCAGATCGAAGAGCGGCAGATTTTCCGAATGGACCGCCGCCAGGAGCGAGACGATCTCGACCACCTCCTCGACCGGCTCGGCCGCGCGACCGATCGCGCGCCCGCAGGC
>DAIOUO010000216.1:0-1264 GCA_036759485.1 Geminicoccaceae bacterium
ACGGAGTCTTTGAGCCGCCGCGCCGGTGCGGCGACGACATCGCGCGGGACCTCGACCGCCCGGATCCTGGCCGCGAGATCGCCGGTCGCTGCCGCCGTCTCGCCGGCCGCGCGGCGGAACGCCTCGACCGGTTCGCCGAGCGCGGCAGCGACCCGCGCGATCGAGCCGGTCACGCTCTGTCCCAGCTCCTCGATCGCTTTCGCCTGGCGCTCGGCGGTCGCGGTGAAAAGATCGGTCGATTGCGACAGGCGCTCGTGCAGGATCTGCTGTGTTCGCAGGCGGAAGGATTCGAGTTCGGTGACGGCGAACAGGAGCTGGTCCTTGAGCTTCTGCGCGGTCACCTGCAGCTCGCCCTGCAGCTCGGCCTCGAGATCGTCGATCTCGCGCCGCATCTGGACGAACCACACGCGCAGCGCGATGCCGAGAATGGTCGAGCTCAAGGCGATGCCGAAGCTCGCGAGGAGCGATTCGATGAGCGCGCCCCGGACTTCGGGGGTGACCCGCTCGAGCTCGATCAAGGCGGCGGCGAGCGAGGCCAGGGTGTAGAGCAGGCCCAGATAGTAGCAGTTGTCGCCGAGCCGCTCGGGATGGAGGCGGAAGGTTCGCGTCCGCCAAGCGATCGCCGCGTAGAGCAGGAGCAGGACGACCGCCATGCCGGCGGCGAGGAAGCGCGGCTCGACGGGAGCTCCGTCGAGGGAAAGGATCGCGCGGCCGGCGAGCTTGATCGCCAGGATCAGCACGAAGCCACCCAAGAAGAAGAGGAGCAGCAGGAGTCGGTCGATCCTGTCCTGGAACCAGGGCCGGCGGGGAAGAGCTTCGCCAGGTTGTCGGCCGGCGTCGGTCGAGACGGCCATCTCAGACGGCCTCCAGGCTCTTCGGGCGGGCGTTCATCTTCTGGAAGTAGAGATCCCAGAAGCGCTGGTGCGCGCGGTTCTGGACCGTCGGGCGACCATCCTTGCCGAGCCGGAGCAGGTAGAGCATCTCGACTTCGGCGCCCTTGCAGTCGACCAGCACGGCGTCGAGCTTGCGGTCGCTCAGAAGCGCTTCGAAGTTCTTCTCTCGATAATGGGACGCGACAGGACTGTGCTGGAGGAAGTCGCTCACGACGAGGAGGCGGAGCGGTACGCCCGCGGGAGCCGCGCCGAAAGCGTCGATGCACACTGCCTTGATGCTTTCCATGATCGGCGAGCTCTTGCGTGGCGAGGGACGCAGGAGCGCCTCGCGCACGGCGTCGAGCCGCTTCGCGAACTGTTCCTCGTAACGC
>DAIOUO010000216.1:1274-6172 GCA_036759485.1 Geminicoccaceae bacterium
GCGCTCCCGCCGCGAAGTCGTCGGCCTCGGCGAGATAGAGGGCGATGCGGCCGCCTGTCGGGACCTCGGCCGTGGCCCGGTCGAGGACCTGCCGGACCCGCTGCGCCTGTTGCGGCCCGAGCGGGTCGGAGCGGTCGACGAGCACGGCCGTCACCGCCACGGGGCCGGTCTTCGGGCAAAGCGAGCCCTCGTCGATCGCGATCCGCTGGCCTTCGGCCCAGAACTTGGCACCGAAGAACAGGGCGAGGAGCAGCAGGCCGACGACCACGGCGGCGATACCCCAGATCGTCGAGCGGTCCGGCCGACGGCCGCGGCGCAGGCGCGCGGGGCCCATCACACGCTCTCCGGCGCGAGGTCGACGATCTTCTGGTAGGCGTCGAGCACGCGGGCCCGGAGCCCGTCGAGTTCCGCGATCAGCTTCTCCGAATCGGCGCGTGGCGGTCGCAAGGCCAACAGTGTACGAATTTCGTCCCGCTCGAGGACGCGGTCGTCGAACCCGAACACGACGTCGAAGGTGCGGGGCGGATCGGTCGTCCGCACGCGACGGTTCGCCTCGCGGTAGGCGGTCAAGAGGGCGTTCGCGGCTTCTTCCAGATGCCGTTCATGGGATTGGAATTCCTGGACGATCCGGGCTCGAGCACCGAGGATCTGGTCGCGCTGCATCGCTGCCCCGCGCAGCCGCTCGATCGCGAGGTCGAGGGCGTGTTTGGCCTCGTCGCGCACGCCGCTCGCTTCCTCGAGGCGCTGGTGCCGGCTCTCGAGATAGCGCTGCTCGGCGTCTCGCCAGTGTCGGGCGATCCTGCCGTAGAGGGGGTAGGGGTCGTCGAAACGGTACCCTTTCCAAAACCCCAGACCCGCAAAGAAGAGGCCCAAAAAGAAGAGGAGCCAGGACTGGAGCCGGGCGAGGCCGAAGGGGTCGGCGCGCAGATGCGCCCAGACCGCGTCGAGATGGACGTTCTCGCCCAGCCGCTCGAAGGCGTCTCGGTAATGGGCGACGAAGGCGTTGGCGCCGACCGACAGCACGAGGCCCGCTGCCAGGAGGACCCAGGCGACCGAGCGCAGGAGCAGCGAGCGGTGATGCTGCCAGCGAGCGGGGCCGAATCCGAGGCAGAAGCCGAAGACCAAGACGTTGACCACACTGATACCGAGAGCGAGCACGGTACCGCCCACGAGACCGAACTCCGAGCCCTCGGCGAAGAAGACACCGTTGAGCGCCGACTCGACGACGATCAGGAGGAAAAGGAGCGAGGCAGCCAGGAACCGGTTGCCGGGGTCACGGGCAGCACGGCGCAGGCCGTGCTCGATGCGGAAGTCGTCGTACTCCGCCTTCGCTTCGCGCGCCTCGCGCAGGAGCCGGGCGATCTCGCCTTTCCAGGCGACGTCGCCCTGGCCGAGTCGGGAGATCGCGTACTCGGCGTCGTTTCTGAGCTTGGCGATGTCCATCGCGGCGTCGAGCTGTGTCAGGGCGTCGTTCTGGGCCCGCAGGTGCGCGGCGAGGGCGTTGGCCAGGCGCTCGCGCTCGGCCCGGACGTCGTTGGCGATCTCGAGTTCCGTCGAAGTCGGCGCCGTCGCATCGGCAGGGGGCCGGTCGGACCGGCCGTCGGCCTCGCCACGCTCGATCAACCGGCGCGCGCGGATCTGGGCCTCGACGTCGACGGGCCGGAACGGAAGGCTCAGGATCGAGCGCGAAACGGCGACGTCCGCCATCGACATCGTCTCCGAGGCGTTCCCGTTTCCAGTTGATGGGGATGACGCCGTTCTTCACGGGTCGCAAGACGCGCCCCGGGGCCTTCACCGCTCGAGCGGCCGCAGGCGGTAACCGCCCATGCCCATGGTCGTGCCTTTGCCGGCGTGCAGGTGCTGGCCGAGCCAGAGGAAGGGCCAGAGGTCGGGGGCCTGTGACAGGTCGAGCAGGAGGCGACCGACGAGGCCGCCCATCGCCAGGACCGCGCGCTGGCGGGAGGAGCGGCGCAGCTGCTCCGTCCACTCGAGCTGCGCGTCGAGCAGGCGGACGCGGCCCGCCTGCGCCTTCAGTGCGGCGAAGTCGGCCTCGAGGTCGACCTCGCCGTGATGGTGGCAGAGCATCGAGACGCGGCGGACCAGGCCCGTGGCGAAACAGACCGGATCGAAGTTGTGCGGGCCCACGAGCCGGCCCTCGTGCTGCAGCCGCAAGGGCGTCCTCAAGCGCAGCTCGACCAGGGGCCACGGGGGAGGGATCGGCGGCACCGCCCCTTCGGCGACCAGCGCTTGTTCGGCCGGCTCGAGCTCGAGCGGGGTCCAGGGCTCGCCGACCGGGCTCACGGCCAGGAGACGGAGCAGACCGCGGTCGGGGCCGATCCCCCCTTCGGCCGCCTGGTCGAGGGCCCGGACGATGTAGGCGACCTGCCGGCAGGCCCGGCCCACGAGGACGAGATCGAGCACCACCCGGTCCTCGGGTCCGACCGTGGTCCTCGAGGGGTGCACGGGCTCCAGCACGAAGGGGTTCGGCACTCGCTCGTAGCGGCGCATCTTCGCGGCCTCCTCGTCGGGCCGGGCGGCGAAGATCGAAGGATAGAGGCAGCACCGCTCGAGCGGGCAGCCCTCGCAGGGCCGCAGCCGCATGACGCAGACGAGGCGCTTCAAGGACCAGCCCAAACCTCCGCGCCAGGCCGATCCGGCGAAGGCGGGCAGGCGCATCGGCGCCTCGGGAGCGAAGATCAGACGGTGTCTGGAGAGAGACAATGGAATGGCGACAGGCACGACGGTTCCCTCGCGTTCGAGCGCAAAGTGCGCGACGATCGCGAAGGGAACAAGCGACGACAAGCTTGTGAGGGCGCACCCGCCCGCAGCCGGCGGCCGGCACCGGCGGCTCGGGACGATGCTCGACGCGCGCGAGACCGTCGGGGCCCACCGACGGCTCCGGCGCCTCGAGCGCGACTTCGGCGGGTGCCGCGATCTCGACCGAAAGGGGACCGCCCCTCGATCCGGACCCCGGTGCGATCGAGGACGGCGCGCAGGGGCACACCCTGGGCCTCGGCGCCGGCTTCGGCCGGGGCCGCCGCGGCCTCGGGGGAGCGGGGAGAGGCTCGCCGGCGATCCCGCCGAGCCGGCCGCCGCGGCTGCTCGGCCGGTCGTGAGCCGCCGCTGGCGGCTACGGAAGCGGAGAAAGCCGGCGGGCGGGATCCCCGGCCGTGTCGACCTCGATCGTGCCGATGCCGAGGGAAGCCAACGTTCTTCGGCCCTCGGCCTCGATCCGGGCCCGCCGCTCTGCTCAGGCGCGCCGGAAGCGTGGATCGGCCGTCTCGGCCAGGACCTCACGGCCGCTCTCCCGGTCGTACGGGGCGAGGAGGCCGACATCCCGAAGGGCACGCTCGCGGCGGTCGGTCAGGCAGCTCGGGATGACCTCGTGCCGGCGGTGCGCCCGGCGCAGTCAGTCGGCCGAGCCGCCGGCCTCGAAGTCGGAGAGCGGGAACGTGACCGCGCCGCGGCCGACCCGGCCCAGGAGATGGTCGAGCGCGGGGAGGCGGCCGGCGCGGCAGGCTGCACGCGGTGCCTCGGGCAGGCCGCGGATCACGCGCAGGACGGCGTGCCGATCGCGCCTCGGCGGCAGCCAGCGAGCGACCAGCCCGGAGAAGAGCTGGAGCCCAAGGCGATCGCCTTTGCGCACGGTACTCGCCCCTGAGAGTGCCGTGGGCTCCGCGGCGGTCCGCAGTTCCAACCTGCCGGCGTTGCCGAAGCGGCCCGAGGCGCTCGGAGCGACCAAGAGGAGGACGGTGAGCTCGTGCTGTGCGACATGCCGCTCGACAGGTGGCGTTCCCGTCCGGGTGGTGACGTTCCGATCGACCGTGCGGACGCCGTCGCTCGGAACGTATTCGCGGACCTCGGCGAACCCGACGCCGCTGCCCTCGAACACGCCGAGGTGGTGCGGACGAGCAGACCGTCGACCAGCCGCCGCGCGCGGATCGGGAGCCTTCGGGCCCCGGCCGCCGGCGGCTCGTCCGTACTCGCGGCGGACGAGAAGGCGCTCGCAACGGCGCTCGCCGGGTGCCTCGAGCCCGCTTCGGCGCAGCTCGGTGCGCCGGGCCTGGTCCTGACGGAGCTGCTCGAGGAGTCGCGCCATCACCTCGGCGGCGGCCCGGGGCGGGTGTCCTGTCGCTGGCCCGGTCCTGGAAGAGGTCCTGGAGCGCCCGGCCGCGACGAGGGGTGAGCCGATCCTCGGGCAGCCGGTCGCGCTCCTCCGTGGCCGCCCGCCACTCGCGGCCGCGCAACGAGAGCCGGGCGAGCCCCAGATTGTGGCGTGCATCGATGTCCGAGGAGTCCGCCTCGACGACCTCGCGGTGGTACCGGATCGCGGCGCGGGCCTGTCGAGCTGCCTCGTCGGCGGGTAGGTCCGGGTCGAGCGCGCTCGCCCGGTCGAACGCGGTCTCGGGTCGGCCCGGCGAGATGCGCTCGGCCTCCTCGTTGTGTTCCGCGGTGGCGGCGTACTCCGCGGCCGCCCGGCGTGCGTTGCCCTCCTCGACCCGTCCGGCCGCCCGCTCGAGCGTGTCGGCACCGGGAAGGAGACCCGGAAGGCCGGCGCAGAGCCCGGTCCCGGGCCGGCCGCGGTGGCACGCCCCGCTCACCGCGATCCCTCCGCGGGCGAGGTCCGCACTGCTCGCCGAGCAGGACCGTCTGCAACGTAGCCCCGGCGGTGGTCAGGAGCCGAGCAGCCTCGACCTCCTGACCCGCGAGCGAGCGGTGCCGCAGCACGTCGGGGACGACCGACCCGACGTCGTGCGGAGTGAGGTGGCCACGGCAGCGGACGAAGGCGAGCGTCTAGGCGGCGAGCGCGAGGCAGATCGTGGCGCGCAGTGAGCCGCCGTCCTCGATCCGCGGACCGAGCTCGAGGTCGAAGGCGGTGGGATCCGGGGTTGGCGTAG
>DAIOUO010000217.1:0-6104 GCA_036759485.1 Geminicoccaceae bacterium
GGGCGGATCTGCGCGGGAAGGCGGCACTCGTGACCGGTGGGGCCTCGGGCATCGGTCTCGCCACCGTCGAGCGGTTGGCCCGCGCCGGCGCGAAGGTCGCGCTCAATCATCTCCCGATCGACCCGCGCGGACCCGAGCAGGCGAGCCGTCTGCGCGCCGAGGGGCTCGATGTCGTGGCGGTCGCGGGCTCGGTCGCCGTGGCCGGCGAGGCCGAGGCCATGGTGCGGACAGGGATCGAGCGGCTCGGTCGGCTCGACTATCTCGTCAACAATGCCGGCACCGCCGCCACCGACCGGCCGATTCCGCCGGCCGAACTCGACCGGCTCGACGAGGAGTTCTGGAAGGCGATCCTCGAGACCAATCTCCTGGGCGCCTTCCGCTGCGCACACGCCGCCGCCGAGGCGCTCGGCGAGACGGGCGGTGCCGTCGTCAACGTGGCCTCGGTGGCCGGGCTCGGCCGCCAGGGCAGCTCGATCGCCTACGGTGCCTCCAAGGCTGCGCTGATCGAGCTCACCCGCGGCCTCGCCCGGGCGCTCGCACCCGCGGTCCGGGTCAACGCGGTGGCGCCGGGCCACGTCGATTCGCCGTGGACCGCGAACTGGCCGCAGGCCTGGAAACAGGAGGCGGCAGAGAAGGCGCTCTTGAAGCGCCGCTGCACGCCGGACGACATCGCCGAGGCGATTTTCTTCTTGCTCGCCGGGGCACGGATGGTCACGGGCCAGGTGCTGGTCGTGGACGGCGGCCTGACCCTCGGCTGAGCCCGGCGCCCGGACCGGCCGCCAGCGTCGCCGTCTCAGGGCACGAAGGAGCCGCCGCGCTCGTCCTCGATGTGTTGGCGGACGATCGCTTCGACGTCCCGATCGACCGGGAAGCCGAGCTTCAGGCCGCGTTCCGGGGCGAAGTTCCAGGGGATCGAGAGCACGACGCGGCGGATCAGCGCGTCCGGCTCGTAGGTGATCCGGCTCGTGACACCCTTGCCCGCGATCTTCTCGAGCGCGGCGATCTCCTCGGCCACCGTGAAGGCGATACCGGGCAGGAGCAGCGAGCGGTCCTTGCCGAGGGCGCCCTCCTCGAGCTCGGCGGCGTGGATGAAGGCCTCCACCACCGCCCGCGGCGACAGGCAGTACATCCGGGTCTCGACCGGCACCGGGCAGTTGGCGGTCTCGCCGTTCAACGGCTCGCGCACGATCGAGGAGAGGAAGGTCGTGGTCGCGAGGTTCGGGCGGCCCGGTCGGACCACGATCGTCGGCAACCGGAGGCTCGTGCCGAGGACGAAGCCCTTGCGGTGATAGTCGGCGACGAGCCGCTCGCCCATCGCCTTCTGGTTGCCGTACGAGCTCTGCGGGGTGAGGTGCGTGGTATCGGTGATCGGCTCGGGCAGATCGCCCCCGTAGACGGCGCAGGAGGAGGCGAAGACGAGAATCGGCTGCCGGCAGAAATGCCGGGCCGCCTCGAGGACGTGGCGGGTGCCGTCGAGATTGACGGCGTAGCCGAGCTCGAAATCCGTCTCGGCCTGGCCCGAGACCACGGCCGCCAAATGGAAGACCGCATCGAATCCGCCCGCGAACCAGGAGAACACGGCTCCCGCCCGAGTCACGTCGCCGGCGATCGTCTCGACCCGCGGATCGTCGAATCCCTGCGCCTTCACGACGTCGACGAGCCGGATCCGTTCGATCGGCCGGCCGGCGAGACTGCCGCGGGCGAGCAGGGCCCGGGCGAGCTTGCTGCCGATGAAACCGGCCCCGCCGGTGATCAGGATCCGCATGGCGACCTCCCCCGTTGGACGGCCGCTGCCATACCAGGGCCGCGGCCTAGGAGGGAGACGGCGTCGCGTGCTAGGCCGTCCCGCGGGATCGCGGGACGGGGAGGGAGCCGTGGATCTGCCGGCACGAGTCGAGGTCGTGATCGTGGGCGGGGGGATCGTCGGCTGCTCGATCGCCTATCACTTGGCCCGCCTCGGGATCACGGACACGCTCCTGCTCGAGCGCCGGCAGCTCACCTGCGGCACCACCTGGCACGCCGCCGGCCTGATCGGCCAGCTCCGGGCGACGCGGCGGCTCACCGAGCTCGCTCGCTACACCGCGAAGCTCCTACCCGAGCTCGAAGCCGAGACCGGAATCGCTACGGGCTTCCGGCAGAAGGGCTCGCTCGCCTTGGCCCTCCACGCCGAGCGCTTCCACGAGCTCAAGCGCGGCGCCTCGATGGCCCGGAGCTTCGGCCTCGAGGTCGAGGTCATGGGGCCCAGCGAGGCGAAGCGGCTCCATCCCCTGGTCGAGACCGGCGATGCGGTCGGCGCGGTCTATCTGCCGGGCGACGGTCAGGCGGACCCGGTCGGGATCACGCAGGCTTTCGCCAAAGGGGCCCGCCAGCGCGGGGCACGGATCGTCGAGAACTGCCCGGTCGAGCGGATCCTGGTCGAGCGCGGCCGGGCCGTGGGCGTCCGCACTCCCTTCGGCGAGGTGCGCGCCGGCACGGTCGTGATAGCGGCCGGCATGTGGTCGCACGCGCTCGGCCGGGCGATCGGGGTGAGCCTGCCGCTCCATGCGGCCGAGCATTTCTACATCGTGACCGAGCCGATCCCGGACCTGCCCAAGGACCTGCCGGTCCTTCGAGTGATGGACGAGTGCGCCTATTACAAGGAGGAAGCGGGCAAGATCCTACTCGGCTGCTTCGAGCCCGTCGCCAAGCCTTGGGGCATGGACGGCATTCCCGAGGACTTCGCCTTCGGCACCCTGCCGGAGGACCTCGATCACTTCCAGCCGATCCTCGAGCGGGCGATGTACCGCCTGCCGATCCTCCAGAAGGCCGGGATCAAGACCTTCTTCAACGGTCCCGAGAGTTTCACCCCGGACGATCGCTATCTTCTGGGCGAGACGGCCGAGGTCCGCGATCTGTTCGTCGCCTGCGGCTTCAACTCGATCGGCATCCAGTCCTCGGGCGGGGCCGGGATGGCGCTGGCCCGGTGGATCGAGGACCGCCGCCCGCCCTTCGACCTTCTGGACGTCGACGTCCGCAGGCTGCCGCCCTTCATGGCGGCGAAAGCCTTCTTGCGCGATCGGACGGTCGAGACCCTGGGTCTGCTCTACGCCATGCACTGGCCGGACCGACCGATGGCCACCGCGCGCGGCGCCCGCCGCTCGGTCCTCCACGACCGGCTCCTGGCGCTCGGCGCCGTCATGGGGGAGAGTGCCGGCTTCGAGCGGCCGGCCTGGTTCGCGACGAGCGAGGCGGAGCGCGATTGGCGGCCCAGCTGGGGCCGGCCCTGCTGGCACGAGGCCTGCGGCCGCGAGTGCCGCGCCGTGCGCGACGCGGCCGCGCTCTTCGACCAGTCGGGGATGGGCAAGATCCTGGTGAGCGGTGGCGATGCGCTCGCCGTCTTGGAGCGACTCTCGACCGCCCGGATCGACGTACCGCCCGGCCGGGTCGTCTATACCTGCTGGCTCGACGAGCGGGGCGGCATCGTGTCCGACCTCACCGTCACCCGGCTTTCGCCGAGCGAGTTCCTGATCGTGACGGCGACCACGAGTCTCACCCGTGACCTCGCCTGGCTGCGGGCCCACGTACCCGAGGACGCCCGCTGCGTCGTAATCGACCTCACGGCGGGCACGGCCCTCCTCGCGCTCATGGGCCCGCGCTCGCGGACACTCCTCGAGACCCTGTCGGGCGAGGACCTGTCCGATCGCGCCTTTCCCTTCGCGAGCTCGCGCGAGCTCGAGATCGGCTATGCGCGCCTGCGGGCGACGCGGCTCACTTACGTGGGCGAGCTCGGCTTCGAGCTCTACGTCCCGGTCGACCAGGCGGTCCACGTCCTGGAGCGGCTCCTCGAAGCCGGAGCGCGCTTCGGCCTCGCCCCGGCGGGCCGCTTCGCCCAGGAGAGCTGCCGGCTGGAGAAGGCCTATCGCAGCTACGGCCACGACATCGGCATCGAGGACGACCCTTTCTCGGCCGGCCTCGGCTTCACGGTCGCCCTCGACAAGCCGGGCGGGTTCGTGGGTCGCGAGGCGCTCCTCGCCCGCCGCGCGACGCCGGGCTTCGGCCGCCGACGGCTGGTCGCCATCCGCCTTTCCGATCCCACCGTGTTCCTGCACCGCGAGGAACCGATCCTGGAGGCCGGGCGCATCGTGGGGGCCGTCACCTCGGGCGCCTTCGGGCACCGGATCGGCGCCTCGCTCGGCCTCGGGTGGGTCGAGCTGGCGGAGCCGGTGACGGCCGAGCGCCTCGCGGCCGGGCGCTTCGTGGTCGAGGTCGCGGGCGAGCCCGTACCGGCCGAGCTTTCGCTTCGGCCCTTCTACGACCCCGAGAACCGGCGGGTGCGCGGATGAGGCGTCCTCTGCGCACCCCGCTTCAGGCGAGCCCCTCGATCCGGCCTTCGGGATCGAGCCGGATCCGGGTCGCGGCGGGCCGCCGCGGCAGGCCGGGCATGGTGTTGATCGCACCGCACAGTACCACGAGGAAGCCTGCCCCGGCCGAGAGCCGCAGCTCGCGGATCGGCAGGACGTGGCCCGTCGGCGCGCCCCGGAGGCTCGGGTCGGCCGAGAAGCTGTAGGGCGTCTTGGCGACGCAGACCGGCAAGCTGCCGAAGCCCTGCGCCTCGAGCTCGTCGAACAGCTCCCGCACGGGCCGCTCGGCCGAGACGTCCTCCGCTCCGTAGATCGTGGTGGCGATCGTTCGCACTTTCTCGAGGAGCGGCATCGAATCGGGGTAGAGGAGACGGAACCGCCGACCCTGCTCCCCGGCGGCCTCGGCGAGCGCCCGCACGCGGTGGGCGAGCTCGAGCGCACCCGCTCCGCCGTCGGCGAAATGGGTGCAGCGGACCGCCTCGAGCCCGAGCCGGTCGCGGCAGAAGGCCTCGACGAGCGCGAGCTCCTCCTCGTCGTCGCCTGCGAAGCGGTTGAGCGCCACCACGCAGCGCAGCCCGAACCGGGCGAGGTTGCGGGCGTGCCGCTCGAGATTGGAAAGGCCTCGCTCCACGGCCCGCGGATCGGGCCGGGCGAGAGCTTCCTTGGCCGCCCCGCCATGGTGCCGCAGGGCCCGCACGCTCGCCACGAGGACCGCGCAGGCGGGCTCGAGGCCGCCGATGCGGCATTTGATGTCGCAGAACTTCTCGGCCCCGAGATCGGCTCCGAAGCCCGCCTCGGTGACCACCCAATCGGCGAGGGCGAGTGCCGTGCGGGTGGCGATCAGGCTGTTGCAGCCGTGGGCGACGTTGCCGAAGGGGCCGCCGTGGACGAGAGCGGGTGTGCCTTCGAGTGTCTGGACGAGGTTGGGGGCGAGGGCGTCGGCGAGCAACACCGTCATGGCGCCCGCGGCCTCCAGCTCGCCCGCGGCGACCCGCCGCCCCTCGCAGGAGAGACCGACCACCATGCGCGAAAGCCGCGCCTCGAGGTCCACGAGGTCGCGGGCGAGGCAGAGCACGGCCATCACTTCCGAGGCGGGGGTGATGTCGAAGCCGGCCTCGCGCGGCACACCGTCGGTCGGGCCGCCCAGGCCCAGGACGATCGAGCGGAGCGCCCGGTCGTTGGTGTCGAGCACTCGCCGCCAGAGGATCCGCCGCGGGTCGAGGCCGAGCTCGTTGCCCCAGTGGAGGTGGTTGTCCACCATCGCCGCGAGCAGGTTGTGAGCGGCGCCGACGGCGTGGAAATCGCCCGTGAAGTGGAGATTGATCCGCTCCATGGGCACGACCTGGGCGCGGCCGCCACCCGTGGCCCCGCCCTTCATGCCGAAGCAGGGCCCGAGCGAAGGCTCGCGCAGGCAGATCGCGGTCCGCGCCCCGAGCCGGCGGAGCGCATCGCCGAGCCCGATCGTGGTCGTGGTCTTGCCCTCGCCGGCGGGTGTGGGCGTGATCGCTGTGACCAGCACGAGCCGGCCCCGCGGCCGCTTCTCGAGGCCGGCGAGCCGGGCGAGGTCGAGCTTGGCGACGTGTCGGCCGTGAGGGACGAGGGCCGCCCCCTCGATGCCGAGCTCGGCCGCGACCTCCTCGATCGGCCGCAGGGATGCCGCGCGGGCGACCTCGATGTCGCTCGGCTGTTCGGCCATCGCTCTCCTCCGAAGGTGCGCGCGGCGGAACCTAGGCGGACGGGCGCTCGGCGGGGAGGGGGCGGAGC
>DAIOUO010000218.1:0-6057 GCA_036759485.1 Geminicoccaceae bacterium
GGTCGGCCGCACGTCGCGACGTGCGGCCGACCGTCAGAGGCTCGAAGAGGTGTGCTGTCGTCACGGCTCAGGCCACGAGTTGCTCTTCTTTGCCGGTGGCGAGGAAGATCTCGCCTGCGGCCGCCAGTTCCTTGGCCATGTTGACCAGGAACTGCTGGGCTTCCTCGACGTCGCGCAGGCGGACGGGGCCCATCGCCTGCATGTCCTCGCGCAGGATCTTCCCGGCACGCTCCGACATGTTCGAGAAGAAGAGGGTCTTGATCTGCTCGCTGGCCCCTTTGAGGGCCATGGCGATCCGCGCGTTGCCGGCATTGCGGATGAGAAGCTGGACACCGGCACTGTCGAGACGCGTGAGGTCGTCGAAGGTGAACATCAACGCCTTGACGCGTTCCGCCGCTTCCTTGTCGCGCTCCTCGAGGCGGGCCAGGAGACGGGTCTCCGTCGCCCGGTCGAAATTGTTGAAGATCTCGGCCATCGCCGCGTAGGCGTCGCGACGGTCGGGTCGGCAGAGGTTACCCACGAGCTCGGCGTTCAGGGTGCGTTCGACGTCCGCGAGGACGTCGCTCTGGACCCTGTCGACCCGGAGCATCCGGGCGACGACCTCGGTCGCGAGGTCGTCCGGGAGCTTGGCGAGCACGCGGGCGGCGTGGGCCGGCTCGATCCGCGTGAGGACCAGGGCCACCGTCTGCGGATGCTCGTTCGCGAGGAAGCCCGCCAGCGACGCCTCGTCGACCTTGCCGAGCTTGTCCCAGACGGTGCGCCCGGCGGGCCCACGGATCTGGCCCATGATCGCCTCGACCCGCTCCTTCTCGAGGAAGCGGGCGAGCAGCTTTTCGGTGGCCTCGAGGCCACCCGAGACACCGGCGTCCGAGCCGAGCTCGCGGTCGAAGTCGCCGAGTACCCGCTCGACCAGGGCGGCATCGACCCGACCCAGAGCCGAGACCGTGCGCGAGAGCTCCTTGACCTCCTCGAGATCGAGGGCGGCGAGCAGCTTGGCCCCCAGCTCCTCGCCGAGCGCGAGGACCAGCACGGCCGCTTTCTGGGGTCCGGTCAGGTTCTCGTAGACCAGGGGCTCCGGCATCGTGAACCTCGTTCAGTTCTGCTGCAGCCAATCTCGTAGGACCCGCACGGCGTCCTGCGGCCGCTCCTCGACCGCTCGAGCGATCCGCCGAGCCGGGGTTTCGGGCGCCGGCTCGCCCGCTTCGCCCAGGGCCGGGAGCTCCCCCCCGATACCCGCCGGCGGCCCTCCGGGCAGGACCGGGAGTTCGGGAACGGGAAGAGGAGGCAGCTGACCGACCGCTTCGCTGCCGAGCGCGGGAGCCTGCTCCTCGGCGGCCGTGGCGGGCGGACGCAGGCTGCGGACCAACGGCCGCACCCCGAAGAAGAGTACGATCAGGGTGAGCAACCCCAGGCCCGCGAGTTCGGCGAGCCGGCCGAGCTCGTCGCGGCCCAGGTCGAGCAGGCCGGGCTCGGCCGCCGGCTCGGGCTCCGCCTGGACGAACGGCCGGGAGACCACCTCGACGACGTCGCCGCGCTCCTCGTCGACACCGGCGGCGCTGCGAACGAGGGCCGCGAGCTGCGCGAGTTCCTCCGCCGGACGCGGCTGATAGTGCCGAGTTCCGTCGGCGGCGGTGGTCCAGATGCCGTCGACCTGGACGGCGATCGACAATCGCCGCAGATGACCCGGCCGGCGAGTCTGACTGCGGACGGTGCGGGAGATCTCGTAGTTGACCGTCTCTTCGCTGCGGCTCGTGCGCTCGCTGCTACCGCCGCCGCCCTGAGCGGCCCGCTCGGTCGGCAGATTGTTGGCGACGGTGACCGAGCCGTTCTCGGTGTCGCGCCGATCGCCGCTCTCCTCGATGGTCTGGGTGCTGCGGGCGACCTGACCGTTCGGATCGTACTGCTCGGCCGTGGTCGTGATCTCGTCGAGCTCGAGGTCGGCGGTGACCTCGGCCTCGACCCGGCCCGGGCCGATCGTCCGCTCGAGGAGCTGGAGAATCTTGCCGCGCAAGCGTTGCTCGATCGCCGCACGTTGCTCCTCGATGTCGGTGGCGGCGAACCCGGCCGCGGGCCCCTCGCCGCCGCGGGCCAGCAGATTGCCGCGATCGTCGACGATCGTGACCCGCCCGACCTCGAGGCCGGGTACCGCCGCGGCCACCAGATTGCGGATGGCCTGGACCTGGCGCCGCTCGAGACCACCCGGCTGGGCGAGGCTCAGCACGACCGAAGCGGAAGCGGCGTGTCGCTCGCGGGCGAACAGCTCGCGGCGGGGCAGCACCAGATGGACCCGGGCGGCCCGCACCGGCTTTATGGCGGCGATGGTCCGCGCGAGTTCCCCTTCGAGGGCCCGCCGCAGGTTGACGTTCGAGAGAAAATCCGAGCTGCCGAGCGGTCCGCCGCGGTCGAACACCTCGTAGCCGATCGAGCCGCCGCTCGGCAGACCCTGCTCGGCCATGTCCATCCGCAGGCGCAGGGCACGGTCGGCCGGCACCAGCACGGCGTCGCCGGTCGGGCTCAGCCGGTACGGGACGGCGGCCGCCTCGAGGCGCTCGACGATGCGCCGCGCGTCCTCCGGGGCGAGGCCGCCGAACAGCAGGGTGAAGGGTGGCTCGAGCGTGCGCGCGACAACGAAGGCGAAGAAGGCCACGAGCGCCAGGGTCACGGCGCCCAGAGCCAGGATGTGCCGCGTGCCGAGAGAACGGAGCTGGGCGAGCAGCCCGGACGGGACACCGGCCGTCGCCGGCCGCTCGCCTTCGGCTCGGGTATCGACTGTCTGGACCTCGCTCGCCATGACCTCGCGCCGTCGTCGCGCCCTCGCGCGGCGACAGGCTAGGCCGGCACGGTAAAGGTCCGGTTAACGCCCGCGGCCTTTTCGCGGCTCAGCGGAACTCCTGTAGCCGGGTGATCCTGAGGCCCATGAGGCCGTGGCGATCGATCAACCGCTCCCAGGATGCGTACTCCTCGGCCGACAGGTTGTAGCGGCGGCAGGCCTCCTCGAGCGTGAGGAGCCCGCCGCGCACCGCCGCCACGACCTCCGCCTTGCGCCGCGCCACCCAACGCCGCGTCGAGGGCGGGGGCAGGTCCTCGAGGCGCAGGGGCTGCCCTTTCGGTCCGAGCGCGAGCGCCGTCCGCTCCGTCTGCTGGTCCGACATCGACATCTCCGTCCCGACCTTTTCTCGATCCCTCGTCTCGGGTGCTGCACCAGTTCTAGCCGGCTTCTCTTAATGTCCGACTAAGCCGACCGACAAAGCTCGTCAGCATGCATCGAAGTACCGCTTCACGAACCGAGCCCTATCGATCACCGCCGGAGACGGATCAGCTCGTCGAGCATCTCGTCGGTGGTCGAGATGACGCGGGCGTTCGCGGAATAGGCCCTTTGCGTGATGATCATCTTCGTGAACTCGTCGGCGATGTCGACGTTCGAGGCCTCGAGGGAGGACGGCGTCAGCTTACCCGTCCCTCCCTCGCCCGGCGCGCGCAGGACGTATTCCCCGGACTCGTCAGAAGGAGCGTAGACGTTGCCGCTGCGCGGATCGAGCCCGGCCGGGTTCGGAAAGATGGCGAGTGCCAGGCGATAGAGCCGGCGCTGCTCACCGTTGGTGAACGAGGCCACGACGTAGCCGTCCTCGTCGATCGCCACGGAATTGAGCGTTCCGACCTCGGCCCCGTTCTGCGAGACGAAAGCGACGCTCGTGGGACTCGCGAACTGAGCGAGGCCTTCGGTCGTGCCGATCTCGCCGAGGTCGATCACGACGTCGCTCGGATCGGCGCCGCTGGTCGCCGCCCAGCTGATCGAGGCCCCCTGCGTGCCCGCCACGACCGGGGCGAGCGTGTTGCCGGCGAGCGTGCCGTCGCCGGCGAACGTGACCTGACCGGACGCGATCAGACCGTTCGGGTGGACCGTCGTGTCGACGTCGGCAGCGTCGGCGACGACCTCCACGTTCCAGACGTTGGCGGCCGCGTCCTTGAGGAAGGCGAAGGTCAGATCATGCGACCGGCCCAGGCCGTCGTAGATCTGCACGACGCGCGAGAAGTGGGGCTCGACACCGCTGCCGCCGTTGATGTCGGCAGCCATGTCCCCCGGATTGTAGGTGCCGGTGAAGGCGGCCTGATCGGCGTCCAGATTGGCACCGATCCCGACTTCGGTGGTCGCGAGCGCTACGCCGTTGACGATGTTGACGTTTACCGTCTCGAGCTGATTGACGTCGACAGGCGTGCCGTTCGCGTCGAGGCGCCAGCCCTGGACGTAGAAGCCGGAGGGCGTACGCAAGTTGCCCGACGCATCGGTCGAGAAATCACCGGCACGTGAATAGAGCTGTAGGCCGCTGGCGTCGACGGCACCGTTCACGACGAAGAAACCACGACCCACGATCGCCACGTCGATAGGCGAGCTCGTCAATTGGATCACGCCTTGGCTGCCGATCGAATAACGGGTCTGGGCGACGACCCCGCCCGGACGGTAGGCGTCCGAGCCGAACTCGCGTGCCACGAGACTCGAGAACTGAGCACTCGCCTCCTTGTAGGCGGTGGTGTTCACGTTGGCGATATTGTCGGAGATCATGCTCATCGACCGGCTCTGGGCGGTGAGCCCGGTGACACCGGTGAACAGCGATCCGAACAGGGACATCGAGGCGTTCTCCTTGGCGGCGCCGGTCGATCCGGGCGCTCAGCTCGAGGTGGTCGAAACGGGGCGGACGGCTTCCGGCGCCAGCGCCACGCCGTCGGCCACGAGAACGAGGCCGCCGTCGCGAGTCTCGAGGCCATCGATCGTCGTCGTGCGCTCGAGGCTCGCCGCGATCGGCCGGCCCTGCCCGTCGAGGGCGGTCACGTCGATCCGGTAGAGCCCGGTCGCCGCGCGCCCGCCGTCGAGGAGCTTACCGTCCCAGAAGAAGCGATTGGGCCCGGCCGCGGTCTCGCCCGGCGCGCTGTGGATCAGACGGCCGTCGGCATCGAAGATCCGCACCGACACGTTCGCCGCCCGCTCCGGCAGCTCGTACACGGTGCTGCCGCCCCGACCATCGACCCACATGCGGCTGCCGTCGACCCGCACCTCCCGGCCGACCATGGTCAAGGCCACGCTCGCAGCACTCGTTCGGGTCAAGCTCACGAGCTGCTCGAGCTGGCGGTTGGTCTTGAGCGCCTGCTCGACCGTCGAGAACTGCACGAGCTGGCTCGTGAACCGCTCGGTGTCCATCGGCGAGAGCGGATCCTGGTTCTGGAGCTGGGTGGTGAGCAGCCGCAGGAAGGTCTCGAAATTGCTGGCGAGCCCGGTCTCCTCTCTCGAACGCGTCCGGGCGCTCGGCGTCGTCGCACTCGTGACGGCGGTCGTCGGCATGGAACTCCCCCGGGGTCAGACGACGAGGTCGAGAAGGCGCAGATCGAGCAGGCGCGGCGGCGGCGTCGGAGCTCCGGAGCGGACGGGCTCGCTCGAGCGTGCACCGCCGGGCGGAGCGAAGCTCTCGGGGCGGCCCTCGCCGTCGCGTCGCAGGCCGAGCTCGAGGCCGCCGTTCTCGAGCTCGAGGCCGCTCGCGACCAGGATCCGCTCGAGCGTCTGTTGGTCGCGCTGGAGGAGCTCGAGCGTCTCGGGCCGCTCGACCAACAGGATCGCGCGGGCCTTGCGCCGGCTCTCGCTCGTGAGTGTGAGCTCGACGCTGCCGAGCTCGGCCGGCTCGAGCGCGATCCGCAGACGCTCGATCGGAACGCCGCCACGCTGCAGGAGGGTGGCCGCCACCTGGACGGCCGGCGGCTGCGGCACCGGGACGCCCGGACGAGGTGGCGACGCCACCGGGTCGGCGGCGCGTCCGGCGGGCGCCGGCTCCGACAGGGCCGTGGCGTCGAGCAGCGGCGCCGGAGCGCCATCGGCGAAAGCGAGCGAGGATCCCGGATCCGCCTGGCTCTCCCCGCCACCACCGACGCCCTCCTCGGCCGACCCGCCGCCCTCGCGCCCAGCCCCTGCGGAAGCGGCTGCGCCGCCCACGGCAGCCGCCCGCTCGCCGGGCGAACCGGCGGGATCGGCGACCGAATCGGGGCGCAGGCCGATCGCTGCGGGGGCGTGGC
>DAIOUO010000219.1:0-6056 GCA_036759485.1 Geminicoccaceae bacterium
CGCGAGCTATCGACGGCGGCCCTCGCTCCGGCCCTGGCCGCGCGAATGGAGCCCGGGCAGCCTTCCGCCGATCGTCCACCCGTGCTCGACACGCGCGGCGCCGTGGGGCCGACCGTGGGACGTCCCGCGGAGCCGATCCGTCCCGTGGAGCAGGCGGTGCAACTGGCGGCGAGCGCCCTCTTCCGTGATCGACAGGTCGAGGTGGAGGGGTTCCGGGACGAGGCCAGCGGCCGGTTCGTCTACCGGATCGCCGATCGCCGAAGCGGCGAGGTGCTCATGCAGGCACCGCCGGAGGCCCTGCTCCGGTTCTTCGCGAGTGCACGCGAAGCGCTCGGGCCCCTGGTCGAGTTCGAGGCCTGACCGCAGCAGAGGGACGGTATCGTGGCGGAGAGCATCAGTCTCGGGACCCTGGTCACCACCGGCAACAGGGTCAGGCTCGCCGGAACGAGCTCCAAGCTCGACACCGAGGCCCTCCTCCAGGCCACCTACGAGGCCAAGCGGCTGCCGGCCATTCGCCTCGAGACCAAGATCGAGAAGAACGACGCCAAGCTCGCGGCATTCAACGAGCTGCGGAGCCTTTTGAAGAACCTGCGCGACGCGGCCAACGGCCTCCGGAACCCGCCGGGCATCCTCGGACGCAGCGAGAACCTGTTCGAGGCCAAGCGAGCCTATCTCGGCGGCGGCGGAGGGGCCGATCCCGACTCGATCCTGGGTGTCAGCCTCGACGAGGCGGCCTCCACCGGCAGCTTCGAGGTGGAGGTGCAGCGGCTCGCGAAGGCGCACAAACTGCAGGCCCGATCGGCCAGCTCGACGGACCAGACCCTGGCGGATGCCTGGAACGGCGGGGTCGGCTTCGCCGGCACCCTCGAGCTCGGTCTCGCGGGCGGCACCAAGGTCGCGCTCGAGGTGGACGGGTCCATGACGCTCGCCGATCTCGAGGCTGCGATCGACGCCTACAGCAGCGAGAGCGGGGTGAGCGCCAACCTGATCCGAGTCGCCGACGGGGACGTGCGGCTGATCCTGTCCGCCAACGAGACGGGTAAGGCGATCGAGCTCACGGACCTCGGACCCGACGCGGTCACGCCGCTTCTCGCGACGACCGACCTCGTCACGGCGCAGACGGCCCTGATCGAGATCGACGGTGTGGCGGTGGAGCGAACCTCGAACCGGATCGACGACGTCCTGGACGGTGTGGTTTTCGACCTCTACGAGGCGGCACCCGGGACAACCGTGACCGTCACGGTCGAGACCGACGCAGCCGGCGTCAAGGAACAGATCCGCGCCTTCGTCGACGCCTACAATGCGGTCCGCGACTTCCTCGCCAAGCACTCGGCGGTGAGCGCCGAGGGCGAGGTGGCGGCGGATGCGGTGCTGTTCGGCGATCGCACGCTGCGGGAGGTGACGGGTGCGCTCGCGGCAGAGGTCGGCGGGCGCGGGCTCGGGCTCTCCGAGGACGCCCTCGCAACCCTGCGGGACGTCGGCATCTCCATGAAGGAGGGCGGCAAGCTCCGGATCGACGAGGCCAAGCTCGACCGGACGCTGCTCACCCGGCTCGATGCGGTGCGCGACGTCTTCGAGTTCCGGGCGCGGACGAGCTCGACGGACCTCGCGGTACTGGCGCGCGGCAACCTGTCCTCCATCACCTCCTTCGAGGTGGCGATCGTCGACGCCGACAGCGACGGCGTGCCCGAGTCGGCGACGATCGACGGCGTCGCGGCCACGGTTTCCGGCAATCGCATCATCGCCGCGGAGAGCAGCGCGCTCGCCGGTCTCGAGCTCGCTTGGGTTGGCAAGGGCAGCACCACGATCACGGTCGAGACGAGCCAGGGGATCGCCGATCGGGTGTACAACGTCCTTGACGCCGCGCTCGAAGCCGGGACCGGCTCGCTCGCCCGGGCCACGAGCGCGCTGGGCAGCGCCAACGAGACCTATCGCAAGGACATCGAGCGGATCGAGGAACGGGCGGAGCGGGCACGGGCCGCGCTTCTCGAGAAGCTGACCTCCATGGAGCAAGCGCTGAGCCTGGCCAATACACTCATGGGGCAGGTCCGCGCCCAGATGGACGCGATGTCCGCCGACAATTGACGCGATCGCCCTTATCGGCTGAGGACGAACGCCCGCGATGAACGCTCATCTCCGCCAGCTGGCCTCGGCCGCCTATCGCGGCGCCAGCGAAACCGTCTCTCCCGCGCAGCAGATCGTCATGCTCTACGACGGCGCGATACGCTGCCTGCGCGAGGCCGAGGCCGCGATCGCGGCCGGTGCCATCGAGCGGCGCCACAACAACGTCGCCAAGGCCTTCGCGATCGTCAACGCGCTCCATTGCTGCCTGGACTTCGAAAAGGGCGGCGAGGTCGCACGATCGCTCGACCGGTTCTACGCCTATGTTCTGCACCGGATGAGCCGGATCGACATCACCGGCGACGCTTCGATCTGTGCCGAGCTCATCGGCATGCTCTCGCAGATGCGGGCGAGCTGGGCGGCGATCGCCAGCGGTTCGGCGCGGTCGCCGAGCCCACCGCCGGCCGCACCCACGCGCTCGATCACCGTCTCCACCTGAGATTCGCACCCGGACCGAGGGCCGCGGGCGCGGTGCGATCACGGCCGGGAGCCCGCACGATCCCGCGGATGCCTTCGGGCGAAAGGTTGCAGCCCGCGGGCGGCCTCCCTACATCACGCGCGGCTTTCAGGGCTCCGCCCGCGACGCGTCGCCGGCGGCGGGGCGAGCCGCCCGCCAGGCACGAGGACGTCGCGACACGTCGCTCGCGAGAGGATCGTCATGAGCAAGATCATCGGCATCGACCTCGGCACGACCAACAGTTGCGTCGCGGTGATGGAGGGCAAGAACGTCCGCGTCATCGAGAACGAGGAGGGGATGCGCACGACGCCGTCGATGGTGGCCTACACCGACGACGGCGAGGTCCTGGTCGGCATGCCGGCCAAGCGCCAGGCGGTGACCAACCCCGAGAACACGCTCTTCGCGGTCAAGCGGCTGATCGGCCGGCGCTTCGACGATCCGATCGTCCGCAAGGACATGGACATGGTGCCCTACAAGATCGTGCGCGCCGACAACGGCGACGCCTGGGTCCAGGTCCGGGACAAGAAGCTCGCCCCGGCGCAAGTGAGCGCCGAGGTCCTCAAGAAGATGAAGCAGACGGCCGAGCGCTATCTCGGCCAGCCGGTGACCAAGGCGGTCATCACCGTCCCGGCCTACTTCAACGACAGTCAGCGCCAGGCGACCAAGGACGCCGGCCGGATCGCCGGGCTCGAGGTGCTGCGCATCATCAACGAGCCGACGGCGGCCGCCCTGGCTTACGGCTTCGACAAGAAGAAGAGCGGGACGATCGCCGTCTACGACCTCGGTGGCGGCACGTTCGACATCTCGATCCTCGAGATCGGTGACGGCGTGTTCGAGGTCAAGTCGACCAACGGCGACACGTTCCTCGGTGGCGAGGACTTCGACAAGCGCCTCATCGACTACATGGCGGACGAGTTCAAGAAGGAGCACGGGATCGACCTGCGCAACGACCGGCTCGCACTGCAGCGCCTCAAGGAGGCCGCCGAGAAGGCAAAGATCGAGCTCAGCTCGACCATGCAGACCGAGGTCAACCTGCCGTTCATCACGGCGGACGCGACCGGTCCCAAGCATCTGATGATGAAGATCACCCGCGCCAAGTTCGAAGCGCTGGTCGACGACCTCATCCAGAAGACGATCGAGCCCTGCCGCCAAGCCTTGAAGGACGCGGGGCTCAGGGCCGCCGACATCGACGAGGTGATCCTGGTCGGTGGCATGACCCGGATGCCCAAGGTCATCGAAACGGTCAAGCAGTTCTTCGGCAAACAGCCTCACCAGGGCGTCAATCCCGACGAGGTCGTCGCAGTCGGCGCGGCCATTCAGGCGGCGGTACTTTCCGGCGAGGTCAAGGACGTCCTTCTGCTGGACGTGACGCCGCTCTCGCTCGGCATCGAGACCCTGGGCGGAGTGTTCACGCGGATCATCGAGCGCAACACGACGATCCCGACCAAGAAGAGCCAGATCTTCTCGACCGCCGAGGACAATCAATCGGCCGTGACCATCCGCGTGTTCCAGGGCGAACGCGAGATGGCGGCCCAGAACAAGTTTCTGGGTCAGTTCGACCTCGTGGGCATCCCGCCGGCGCCGCGCGGCGTGCCGCAGATCGAGGTGACCTTCGACATCGACGCCAACGGTATCGTCAACGTCTCGGCCAAGGACAAGGCCACGGGCAAGGAGCAGGCGATCCGGATCCAGGCTTCCGGTGGCCTCACCGAGGCCGAGATCGAGCGGATGGTCAAAGAAGCGCAGGAGCACGCCGAAGAGGACCGGCAGCGGCGACAGCTCGTCGAGGCCCGCAACCACGCCGACAGCCTGATCTACTCGACCGAGAAGAGCCTCAAGGAACACGGCTCCAAAGTATCCGCGGCCGATCGGGAAGCGATCGAGCGGGCGATCGCCGAGCTCAAAGAGGTCCTGGACAAGGACGACGCGGCGCTGATCAAGAGCCGGACCGACGCGCTCGCGCAGGCAGCGATGAAGCTCGGCGAGGCGATGTACCGGGCGCAGCAGGCCGAGGGGGCGGCCGGGGCCGGTACCTCGTCCGGCCGCGATTCGGGCGTGGTCGACGCCGAGTTCGAGGAAGTCGACGACGACAAGAAGCGCTCGGCGTGACCCGGCGCGAGGAAGGGGCCGCCGGTCCTACCGGCGGCCCCGAGCGGGCGGCGATCCGACGATAGGCGGACCGGGCGATGGCGCGGCGCGACTTCTACGAGGTGCTCGGCGTTCCCCGCGGCGCCAGCGAGGCCGAGATCAAGCGCGCCTATCGCCAACTCGCCATGAAGTACCACCCGGACCGCAATCCGGGTGACGCTTCGGCCGAGGCCAAGTTCAAGGAGATCAACGAGGCCTACGAGATCCTCAAGGACCCGCAGAAAAGAGCCGCCTACGACCAGTTCGGGCACCGGGCGTTCGAAGGCGGAGCCGGTCCCGGTCCGGGTGCCGGTTTCGACTTCGCCTCCTTCGCCGACGTCTTCGACGATCTGTTCGGCGATCTGATGGGAGGTAGCGGGCGGCGGCGCGGCGCCGCCACGCGTGGGGCCGATCTCCGTTACAATCTCACGCTGACCCTCGAGGAGGCCTTCACCGGCAAGAGAGCGCAGATTCGCATACCGAGCGCAGTGCCCTGCGAAGCCTGCCGCGGCACCGGCAGCGAGGGAGCCGCCGAGCCGCAGCCCTGCCCGACCTGTCGCGGGATGGGCCGGGTCCGCGCCCAGCAGGGCTTCTTCACGATCGAGCGGACCTGCCCGACCTGCCAGGGGAGCGGCCGCACCATCGCCAATCCCTGCCGGGTCTGCGGCGGCGCCGGCCGGGTCCAGCGCGAGCGTACGCTCGCCGTCACCATCCCCAACGGTGTCGAGGACGGCACCCGGATCCGGCTCGCGGGCGAGGGCGAGGCGGGCTTGCGCGGTGGAGCGCCGGGCGATCTCTACATCTTCGTGTCGGTCGCACCGCACCGTATGTTCCGACGCGACGGCACGACGCTCTTCTGTCGGGTGCCGATTCCGATGGTCACGGCGGCACTCGGCGGCCGGGTGGAGGTACCGGGCATCGACGGCGAGCGGATCGAGGTGACGGTCCCGGCCGGCACCCAGACCGGTCGCCAGGTTCGCCTGCGTGGCAAGGGCATGACCGAGCTGCAGGGCCGAGCGCGCGGCGATCTCATCGTCGAGCTCGTGGTCGAGACCCCGGTCAACCTGACGAAGCGGCAGATCGAGCTCCTGCGCGAGTTCGAGAAGGCCGGCGAGAAGGCCAAGGGCCAGCACCCGGAGAGCGAAGGCTTCTTCGCCAAGGTCAAGGAATTCTGGGACGATCTGCGGGATTGAGGAGCGGTCGGCCTCGGCTTCGGGCGGGCCGCCCGGCCGCCGGCTCCGCGGCCGGCTCGGAAACGCGGTCGGTCCGATGCCGCTCTCGCCGGTGGGCCCGCGGTCGAGATCCGCGCGCCCCTCGAAGCAAACGACGTTCTCCCGGCCCCTGTTCCCGC
>DAIOUO010000220.1:0-6000 GCA_036759485.1 Geminicoccaceae bacterium
GGACGGGGGGCGGGAGGTCGCTTCGGTCCATGACGGGAGGCTAGGGTGGCCGACGCCCCCCGACAAGCGCCGCCGCGCAGGAGGGTCCCTTCCGTTCGGCCGGTGCGCCCGGCCGCTCGGGCCGTCCCGACACCGCTCCCGGACCGGCTCGGGGAACCGCCCGTTCGACGTCGCTGTGGCCGAAGCCGTCGCCCTCGAAGAGCGAGGCCTCGCCCCGCGCTTTGGCGAGCCCCTAGGCGAAGCGGTCGCCGAAGTTCGGCCGGGCCGGACGACCGCTGCCGCGGCCGAAGTCGCGACAGGCCTCGCGCGCGATCCACCCCTGCTCCGCGTCGACCGGCTCGAGGAGCAGCCCCGCCGCCCGCGCGAACCGGTCGAAGCCCCGGCTCGCGAGCGGGTCGCGCGCGCCGTCGATCACGATCGCCGCCTCGCCGGCACGATCGCCGCCTCGCCGGTTCACCACCGAGAGCCGGCGGACCGGAGCCCCGGCGATCGCCCGCGCGAAGGCGGCCGCCTCCGGCTCGTCCCGCAGGACCGCGACCAGGGCCGGGGTGTCGAGGACCACCGCGGCAGCCCCCGCTCGTCGCGGAGCGAGGCGCCGTGATCGACCGTCCGGCCGTGCGCATCGAGCCGCTCGGCGACCGCCCGGCCGAGCCGCGGCAGCCGCTCGGGATCGACCGCCCGCTCGCGGCGCACCCGCTCGAGCCGCCCGCGCAACGCCGTGGTCACCGCGGTCGTGATCCGCTCGCCGGTCGGCCGGGCGAGCGCCGGCCGAATTGACAGCTCGCCGGCACCGGTTAGCCTCCCGCCTCCGCACCGAGCGAGCATCGCGACAGGCACGAAAAGGGGGAAACGAGCATGGACCACGACCTGCTCGCAGGCGTGATCGAGCGGGCCTGGGACGAGCGCGCGACCATCGGCCCGCAAACCAGGGGCGAGATCCGCGAGGCCGTCGAGGAGGCACTCGCCGCCCTCGACCGCGGCGAGCTCAGGGTCGCCGAGAAGAGAGACGGCCGGTGGATCACCCACCAATGGCTCAAGAAGGCGGTGCTGCTGTCCTTCCGCCTCGAGGACATGCGGACGATCCCGGGCGGGCCGGGCGGTACCTCCTGGTGGGACAAGGTCCCGCCCAAGTTCGCGGGCTGGGACGAGGCCCGCTTCGAGGAGGCGGGCTTCCGCGCCGTCCCGGGCGCCATCGTCCGCAAGAGCGCCTACATCGCGCCCGGTGTGGTGCTCATGCCCTGCTTCGTCAACGTGGGTGCTCGCGTCGATCGCGGCACCATGATCGACACCTGGGCCACCGTCGGCTCCTGCGCCCAGATCGGCAAGAACTGTCACATCTCGGGCGGTGCCGGGATCGGCGGCGTGCTCGAGCCCCTGCAGGCCAACCCGGTGATCGTCGAGGACGAGGTCTTCATCGGCGCTCGTGCCGAGGTGGTCGAGGGCGTGATCGTGGAAGAGGGGGCGGTGCTGGCGATGGGCACCTTCATCGGCGCCTCGACCAAGATCGTCGATCGCGCGACGGGCGAGATCTTCACCGGCCGCGTTCCGGCGGGCTCGGTCGTCGTGCCCGGCAGCCTGCCCGGCAACCCGCTGCCCGACGGGCGGCCGGGCCCGAGCCTCTACTGCGCCGTGATCATCAAACGGGTCGACGCCAAGACCCGTGCCCGCACCGCGATCAACGAGCTCTTGCGCGACTGAGCGGCGCAGGCGGGTCCGGCGCGCCGCGCGGTTGACAGGAGGGGGCGGCCGCGTACGGTCCGCTCGCCCGGCCGGCCGCCCGCCACGTGGACCGGAACCGAGGCAGGCCCGAAAGGCGCTCGTTCCGAAAGGCGCTCATGGAGATCGATCCCGTCGCCCTCACCCGGGAGCTCGTCCGCTGTCCGAGCGTCACGCCCGATGCCGGGGCGGCGCTCGATCTCTGCGCGCGTACGCTCGAGGCTGCCGGCTTCGCCTGCATCCGCCTCGAATTCTCGAGTGCGGGGCCGCGCGTGCCCAACCTCGTGGCCACGGTGGGGGAGGGCCGGCCGCACCTCGTCCTCAACGGTCATCTCGACGTCGTGCCGCCGGGCGATCCCACACGCTGGAGCGTCCCACCCTTCGAGGGCGCGATGCGCGACGGCCGGCTGTACGGTCGGGGGGCGGCCGACATGAAGAGCGGGGTCGCGGCCATGATCGCCGCCGCCGCGCACCATCTCGCCCGCCGCGGCCTGCCGCGCGGGCGGCTCTCGCTGTTCCTGACCGGCGACGAGGAGGGGCCCTCGATCGACGGCTCGGCCCGGCTCGTCGCCTGGGCGATCGAGCGCGGCATGCCGCCCGACGCCTGCCTCGTGGGTGAGCCCACGAGCCGCGAGCGGCTCGGCGATCTCGCCAAGATCGGGCGCCGCGGCTCCTTGACCGCGCGGCTCGTCGTGCGCGGCCGCCAGGGCCACACCGCCTACCCGCAGCGGGCCGACAACGCCGCCCACCGCCTGGTCCAGATCCTCGCCGCCCTCCTCGCCCTTCGCCTCGACGAGGGTACCCCCTGGTTCGAGCCCTCGACCCTGCAGATCGCCTCGATCGACGTCGGCAATCCCGCCGCGAACGTGATCCCGGGCGAGGCCCGGGCACTCTTCAACGTCCGCTTCAACGACCGCCACAGCGGCGCTTCGCTCGAGCGGCGGCTGCGGGCGCTGCTCGAGTCCCTGGGCGGCGAGGTCGCGCTCGAGACCACGATCGGTGCCGAGCCCTTCCGCACCGAGGAGGGGCCGCTCACCGCCACGCTCGCCGAAGCGGTCGAGGCCGTGACGGGTCTTCGGCCCCGCTTCGACACCTCGGGCGGGACCTCGGACGCGCGCTTCTTCGCCCCGCACTGTCCGGTGGTCGAGTTCGGCCTGCCGGGGCCCACCCTGCACCAGACCGACGAGCACGTGGCGGTCGCCGACGTCGAGGGCCTCGCGCGGATCTACGCCACCTTCCTCGAACGGTTCCTCCCCGCGTGATCGCCTCGGCCGCGGAGATCCGCAGGGGCCTCGCGGGTGCGATCGCGATCCTGCGGCGCGAGCCCGCGGCGATGGCGGGCTTCGACCTCTCGTTCGAGGGCTTCCTCGGCTCCTTCACCGCGGCCCTGATCTCCTTCCCGGCCTACCTCGTGCTGGTCCTGCGCGGCCTCTTCGAGGAGGGCGCGCCCATCGCCCTGCCGCTCCTCCTCCTGATCGAGACCGCCGGCTACGTGGTCGGCTGGCTCGCCTTTCCGCTCGCCGCGGCTCTCGTTCTTCGCTCGATGGGCGAGGGCCGCCGCTTCGTGCCCCTCGTGGTGGCGAGCAATTGGGCGGCCGTCCTGCAGATCCACTTCCTGCTCGCGGCCGTGATCCTGGCGGCCCTCCTACCGCAACCGACCGGGGCCGGGCTCGCCACCGCCGCCACGCTCGCCGCACTCGCCTATCAGTGGCTCGTGGTGCGGACCGCGCTCGAGGCCCCGGGCCAGGTGGCGGCCGGCTTCGTCCTCCTCGACGTGATCGTCAGCATGCTCGTCAACGGCGCCACCGACCGGCTGATCGCCTGGCTCGCCGCAGCTCCGGTCCTTCAGCCGGTCGGGTAGTCGATCCGCTCGAGGAACAGGCCGCAGGCCGGTGCGGTGGGCCCGGCCGCGCGCCGATCGCGGGCCTCGAGCACGCGCGCCGGCCAGCCGAGATCGGCCTCGCCGAGCCCGACCCGGACGAGTGTGCCGACCATGTTCCGCACCTGGTGATGCAGGAAGGAGCGGGCCACCGCCCGGAGCTCGACGATCGACCCGACCCGCCGGACGTGGACGAGATCGAGCGTCTTGACCGGGCTCTTCGCCTGGCACGCGTTCGCCCGGAAGCTCGTGAAATCGTGCCGGCCGACGAGCGCCTGGGCGGCCTCGTGCATCCGCTCGGCATCGAGCCGCCGCGGCAGGTGCCAGACCCGGCCGCGCTCCAGGGTCGGTGGCGCCCGCCGGTCGAGGATCCGGTAGAGATAGCGCCGGCGCAGCGCCGAGAAGCGGGCGTGGAAGCCCCCGTCCACCGGCCGCGCCTCGAGCACGGCCACCGGGTGCGGCCGCAGATGCGCGTTGAGCCCGCCGACGAGCCGCTCGGGCGGCAGGTCCTTCTCGAGGTCGAGATGGGCCACCTGGCCGAGCGCGTGCACCCCGGCATCGGTCCGCCCGCCGCCGACCACGCCGACGCGCTCGCCCGTCAGCCGGGCCACCGCCTCCTCGAGCAGGGCCTGCACCGAGAGCCCGGAGGCCTGCCGCTGCCAGCCGACGAACGGCCCGCCGTCGTACTCGATCACGAGCCGCCAGCGCCGCACGCGCTCATTCCAGCCGGCTGCCGAGGGGGAGAGGGAAGCCGCGCTGCAGGGCCTCGGCGCTCATCGCCCGCCGGCCGGCCCGCTGCACCCGCCGAAGCGCGAGCGCCCCCTCGCCACAGGCGACGGTGAGCGGCAGTGCCACGACCTCGCCCGGGGCTCCACCGGGCGCCTCGACCGGCTCGGCCTCGAGCACGACGAGCCGCTCGCCGCGCGCCAGGCACCAGGCGCCGGGTGCGGGGGACAGCGCCCGGATCCGGCGGTCGAGCTCCACGGCACTGCGGGCGAAGTCGAGCCGGCGATCCTCGGGGCCGATCTTGGCGGCGTAGGTCACGCCCTCGGCCGGTTGCGGGGCGGCCACGGCGCTGCCCGCCGCGATCGCCGGCAGTTCGGCGAGCAGGAGCTCGGCCGCCATCCCCGCGAGGCGATCGTGCAGGCCGCCCGCGGTCTCGCGCGGGCCGATCGGGGTCCGCCTACAGGCGTAGACCGGCCCCGTATCCAGCCCCTTCTCCATCCGCATGAGGCACACGCCGGTCTCGCGGTCGCCCGCCAGGATCGCCCGCTGGATCGGCGCCGCACCGCGCCAGCGCGGCAGGAGCGAGGCGTGCAGGTTGAGGCAGCCGAGCCGCGGGATCGCGAGCACCGCCTCGGGGAGGATGAGACCGTAGGCCGCGACCACGGCCAGATCGGGCCCGAGCGCCCGGAGTTCCTCCTGCACCGCGGGATCGCGCAGGCTCGACGGCGTGCGCACCGGCAGATCGAGGGCGAGCGCCGCCTCGTGAACCGGGGTGCGGCGCTCCGCCATCCCCCGCCCGGCCGGTCGCGGCGGCTGGCTGTAGACGGCGAGCACCCGGTACGGCCCCCGGGCGAGCGCTCGAAGCGCCGGCACCGCGAAGGCGGCGCTGCCCATGAAGAGGATGGCGAGGCTCACGCGCGGCTCGCCTCAGGCGCGCGCCCGCTGCGCCTTGGCGAGCTTGCGCATGATCATGTTGCGCTTCAAGGGCGACAGCCGGTCGACGAACAGGATCCCGTCCAGATGGTCGACCTCGTGTTGCAGGCAGCGGGCGAGCATGCCGTCCGCTTCGAGGCTGCGCGGCTCGCCCTGCTCGTCGCGATAGGCGAGGCGGATCGCCGCCGGCCGGGCGAGCTCCGCGAACTGCTCGGGGAGCGACAGGCACCCCTCCTCCATGACCACCTGCTCTTCCGAACGCCAGGTGATCTCGGGGTTGACGAGCCGCAACGGCGCGGGCGGCTCGTCCTTCTTGGCCAGATCGACCACCACCACCCGCAGCGACACGCCCACCTGCGGTGCCGCGAGGCCGATGCCCGGTGCCCGGTACATGGTCTCGAGCATGTCGTCCATGAGCCGGCGGATCTCGTCGTCGACCGTCTCGACCGGCCGGGCCTTGAGCTTCAGGAGCGGGTGGGGGGCGATCAGGATGCGGCGGACGGCCATCGTGCTTGCGGGTTCCGCGATCGTTTGCCGCTCAGCCGACCGGCTGGCGGCCGCGCAGGGCGGCGGCGAGGGTTCCCTCGTCCAGATAGTTGAGCTCGCCGCCGATCGGAAGGCCGTAGCCGAGCCGGGTCACCCGCGCCCCCGTACCCGCGAGGCGCTCGGCCAGATAGTGCGCCGTCGTCTGGCCGGCGACCGTGGCCCCGAGCGCGAGGACCACTTCGATCCCCGGCCGCTCGGCC
>DAIOUO010000221.1:0-5944 GCA_036759485.1 Geminicoccaceae bacterium
GCCGTAGCCCTCGTAGCCCGAGGCCGAAACGAAGAGATCGGCCCGGTCGAAGGCGGCCTCGAGCGCCTCGCCGACGAGCTCGCCCGAAAGCACGACCCGCTCGGCGAGCCCGCTCGCCGCGATCGCCGCCCGCAAGGCCGCGGCGGCCTCGGCGGAGCGGTCGAGCGCGCCCACGAGCTCGAGCCGCCAAGGGAGCGCGCGAAGCCCGGCGAGCAGCCGGACGAGCCGGTCGAACCGTTTGCGCGGGATCACCGAGCCCACGGCGAGGAGCCGGACCTCCGGTCCGCCGGAGCCCCGGGCGAGCGGAGCGGGGTCGGTCCCGGGCTCGATCACCCCGATCCGCTCCGGGGCGACGCCGAACTCGGCCGCGAGCGTGCGGGCCGTCGTGGGCGAAGTACAGAGGATCCGCCGCGGCCAGCGCAGCGCCGCCCGCTCGCTCTCGACGAGCCCCGCCGCGGTCGCCGGGTCGAGCCCCTCCTCGTATCCCAAGGGGTGATGGACGAGGCCCAGGAGGCGCAGCCGGCGAGCCTCGCGCTCGGCCGTCTCGGGGAGCACGCCGAGTGCGAGCCCGTCGACCAGGAGGAGCGTGCCGTCGGGCAGAGCCGCCAGTGCGGCCTCGCTCGCCGCCCGCGCGGCGGCATCCGGGAAGGGGAAGCCGTTCGGCAGCCTGAGCCAGTCGACCCGCCAGCCCCGCCCGCGCAGCTCCTCGGCGAGCCTCCGGTCGTAGATCGTGCCGCCGGTGCGCAGATCCGGATCGCAGGGAACGGCGAGAACCAGCCGGCGGTCGAGCGGACCGCCTGTCCTCAAGGCAGCGGGCCCTCGAAGGCCGCCCAGGCGACGTCGCTCTCGGCGAGCTCGACCTCGAGGCTCGCGAGGCCCCCGGCGTGCGGCCCGAGCCGGCCGTTGCCGATCGCGGCGCGGATCTGCTCCCAGATCCAGCGCGCGAGATATTCCGTCGTGGTGTTGACGCCCGCGAATTCGGGCATCTCGTCGAGATTGCGGAAGGCGATCCCCCGCAAGGTCTCGGCCAGGACCTCGTGGGCCCGGCCGATGTCGACGACGATGCCGTCCGGGTCGAGTTCGGACCTGCGGAACTCGACGTCCACCAGGTATGTCGCACCGTGCAGCCGCTGCGCCGGCCCGAACACCTCACCTCTGAAGCTGTGGGCGATCATCACCCGATCGCGGACCCGCACCTTGTACACCGCCGTTCCTCCTCAACCGCCCTCGCTTCGAGCGTAGTCGATACGGATGCAGCCGCGGCGCGGTTCGCGCAGCAGCTCGGGAAGCCGTGCCGGTGCGGCCTCGAACGGCACGCGTTCGTCGAGCAGTGCCTCGAACGCCGGGTCGGCCAGGAGTTCGAGGGCCTTGGCGAGCCGGCGCCGGTGCGGCCAGCGCGGTCGCATGAGGGCCGCCACCTCGCCCACCTGCGAGGAAACGAGCCGCAGCCGCCGGCTGTGGAAGCTTCCGCCGAGCGCCACCGGTGCCGCCCCTGCCCCGTACCAGGAGAGCACGAGCACGGTCGCTTCCTTCCCCGCCGCCTCGAGCGCGGCGGCGAGCGCCTCCGGCCGACCCGTCGCCTCGATCACGAGGTCCTGCTCGCCGGGTACCGCCTCGGGAAGGGCGAAGGAGCAGTCCAGCGCCGCGGCCGTGCCCGCGGCGGCCGAGTCGCGATCGACGAGCGTGACCTCCGTCCCGGGAAGCCGGGCGCAGAGCCGGGCCGCGCAGGCGCCGACCACCCCCGCGCCCACCACGAGGATCCGCATGCCGGGCAGCGCCGGCGCGTCCCAGAGCGCGTTCAGGGCCGTCTCGAGATTGGCGGCGAGCACCGCGCGCTCGGCCGGCACGCCTTCGGGGACCGGCAACACCGATTCGGCCGGAACCACGAAGCCGCTCTGATGCGGGTGCAGGCAGAAGACGGTGCGGCCCACGAGCTCGCTCGGGCCCGCCTCGACCGAGCCCACGGCGCAATAGCCGTACTTGACGGGGAACGGGAAGGCGCCCGCCTGGTGCGGGCAGCGCATCCGGCTCCGCTCGGAGGCCGGCACGCGGCCGGCGGCGACGAGGGCCTCGGTACCCCGGCTCACCCCCGAGACGAGCGTGCGCACGCGGACCTCGCCCGGCCCCGGCTCGCCCAGGCTCTCCTCGACGAGGGCGGCCGTGAAGGGACGGGTCCACCAGAGCGCCCGGGCGGTGCGGGCGGAAGGGTCGGTTGCGGCCATCCGGGCGGCCGCTAGCATGCGTCCGCGGGCGGCGCCAGGGGAGCGGGGCCTCGGATGGCACGACCGGTGCGGCCGGCGAGCGGGACGCCGGCCACGCGGTTCCTCGACCGGGCGGGCATCGCCTACCGCGCGCACGTCTACCCCTTCGCGCGGGAAGAGGGCGCGATCGCCGAGGCCGCGGCCCGCGCCCTCGGCGTGGAGCCGGCCCGGCTCCTCAAATGCCTGATCGTGCGCACGCGCGAGGGGAACCTCGCGTCGGTTCTCCTGGCCGCCGACCGCACGCTCGACCTCGACGCCGCAGCCCGGGTCCTGGGCACCAAGCGGGTCGAGCTCGCCCCGCTCGCCGAGGCGGAGCGGGCGACGGGCTACGTCAAGGGCGGGATCAGCCCGTTCGGCCAGCGCCGAACCTTGGCGCTCCTGCTCGATCGCGCCGCGCTCGCCCAGCCGACGGTGCTCGTCAACGGCGGCCGGCGCGGCCTGCAGCTCGAGCTCTCCCCGGCCGACCTCCTCGCGATCACCGCCGCCCGCGTGGCCGATCTCGGGCGGTGAGCCGGCGCTTGCCGCCCGCGGTGGGCTCCGATAGCGTCTGGGGCCGAGGAACGGCGGTGGCGGGGGCGGTGCCCCTCGGCCGCGAACGGGGAGGCACGGTGATGGTGGCGAGACGGATCGCGCTCGGCGCGCTCGCGGCGGCCGCGCTCGCGTGGGGAGCGCCCGCGCAGGCGGCGATCGAGCTCAAGATCAACGGGCTGCACGCGCCCGACCACGCGCTCTCGATGACCCACGATTTCTTCGCCGAACGGGTCGAGCAGCTGACCAAGGGCGAGATCAAGCTCGACGTCCATCACGCCCGCGGCCTCGGCGACGCGGTCGAATCGGTCCAGTCGATCCGCAACGGCACGATCGCATTCTTCACGGTCTCGGCCGCCAATCTCTCGCAGGTCGATCCACGGATCGACATGTTCTCTCTGCCGTTCCTCTTCAAGAACGCCAAGCACTATTGGTGGTACCTGACTTCCGAACGCGGCCGCAATTTCGTGAAGCCGCTCGAGGAGAAGGGCATCGTGGTGCTCGGCTTCATGGACAGCGGCGCCCGCAGCTTCTTCGCCAAGGAGGAGATCACCGATCCGTCCAAGCTCGCGGGGAAGAAGATCCGCACCATGGCGAGCCCGGTGCAGATCGCCATGATGGAGGCCTTCGGCGGGACCGGCGTACCGGTCGCTTGGGGCGAGCTCTACAACGCCCTGCAGACGGGCGTGGTCGACGGGGCGGAGAACAATCCCCCCTCGGTTCGCTCGATGAAGTTCTACGAGGTGACCAAAGTGCTCGTCCTCAACGAGCACGCCCGCATCCCCGATATCCTGATCGCGTCGAAGCGGGTGATGGATCGGCTCAGCCCCGCCCAGCGCGAGGCGATCTTCCAGGCCGGGCGCGAAGCCGAGGCCTTCATGCGCGGCGCCTGGGCGGCGGACGAGACCGCCTCGCTCAACTTCCTGAAGTCTTTGCCGAACTTCAAGGTGGTGACCAACGTCGACAAGGCGCCGTTCGTCAAAGCGGTGAGCGATCTGCTCGACCGCGAGGGCAAGCGGCTCGGCGTCCTCGACGAGGTCAAGTTCCTGCTCGAGACCCAGAAGAACTTCTGATCCGCCGCCCCGGCCGGAGCACCCGGCCGGGGCCCCTCCGACCTCCGCGACCCCTGCGAGGCGGTGTCCGTGCGAAGCTTCAACCGGTTCTGCGACCTCGTGGGCGCGATCGCCCGGCTCTGGACCCTGCTGCTCGCGACGGCACTCTTCGCCGTCGTGATCGCCACCGTCCTGCTGCGGGGCACGGTCGGCAAGGTCCCCTCCTGGTCGGAAGAGGTGCCGCGCTACCTGCTCATCTGGATCGGCTTCATGGCCGCGGCCTGTGGGGTCGACCTCAAGGAGCACATCGCCCTCGAGGTGCTGCTCGAGCGGGCGACCGGCGCTCTCGGGCGCGTCCTGCACGCCCTCGTCGACCTCGCGATCCTGGGCTTCGGCCTCGTGATGCTGGTCTTCGGGATCGCCTTCGTGCGCGAGTTCGGCAGCGACCTCATGGAATCGATCCCGTTCCGCAACGTCTGGTACTACAGCTCCTTGCCGATCGCCGGTGGGCTGATCGTGCTCTTCGCGCTCAGGGATCTGTTGAACGTCCTGTTCGCGCCGGAGCTCAGGACGCGCCGGGCCGAACTCCTCGTGTCGCCGGACTGAGCGTCGATGATCACCGCCATCCTGGTCGGCAGCTTCCTGCTCCTCATGGTGCTCGGTGTGCCGATCGCCTTCGCCATCGGCATCGCCGCCGCACTCGGCGGTCTCGCTTATGCCTGGATGGGCAATCCGTTCGTCATCGACAACGTCACGCTCGTCCAGAAGATGCTGTTCGGCATCAACAGCTTCCCGCTCCTGGCCGTGGTCTTCTTCGTCTTCACGGGTGCGGTGATGGCGCACGGCGGGGTCGCCAAACGGCTCGTCGCCATGGCCGAGGTCCTGGTCGGCCGTTTCCCGGGCGGCCTCGCCCAGATCAACGTTCTCTCCTCGATGTTCTTCGGCGGGGTCTCGGGCTCGGCCGTGGCGGACGTGTCCAGCATCGGGAGGATGATGATCGGCGCGATGGTGGCCGACGGCTATTCCAAGCCGTTCGCCACCGCGATCACCCTGACCTCGGCCACGATGGGGCCGATCATTCCGCCCTCGATCGCGATGATCCTGTTCGCCTATCTGGCGGGCAACGTCTCCGTTGGCGGCCTCCTCTTGGGTGGCGTGGTTCCCGGTATCCTCGTGGGGCTCGGCCAGCTCGTCGTCGCCTACGTCCACGGCAAGCTCTACCACCCGACCCGCACCCCTGCCCTGCCGCCGGGCGAGAAGCTGCGGCGGATCGGCGCCGGGCTCGCCGGCATGGTCACCCTCCTCATCATCCTGGGCAGCATCACCCTCGGGCTCGCCACGGCGACCGAGGCCGGGGCGATCGCCGCCCTCTACGCGCTCTTCTTGACGATCGTCGTCTATCGTGAGCTCTCTTTCCGCGACCTGCCGCGGATCTTGTGGGAGACCTGTCTCACCACCTCGGTCGTCCTGTTCCTGATCGCCACCACCTCGGTGTTCAGCTTCATTCTCGCCTACGAGAAGGTACCGGCCTGGGTCGCCGAGAACTTCCTCGCCCTCGCCGACGACAGGTGGATGCTCCTGGTCCTCTTGAACGTGCTGCTCCTGATCACGGGCATGTTCATCGACATGACGCCGGCTTTGATCATGATCGTGCCGATCATCCTGCCCTTGGCCCAGAAGCTCGGCATCGATCTCGTGCATCTGGGGGTGATCATGGTCGTCAACCTTTCCTTCGGCCTCATCACCCCGCCCGTGGGCACCTCGCTCTTCGTCGGCTGCCGAATCGCGGGCCTGCCGATCACCGCCGTCGTGAGGCCCATGCTGCCGCTGCTCACGGTCATGATCGCGACGCTCTTTCTCGTCACCTTCGTTCCCGAGCTCGTTCTCTGGCTGCCGCGCCGATTCGGCTTCGTGAGCTGAGGAGAACGCCCGGCCCCGCCGGACACCGCCACCGGCCGGCGACCGGCGGCTCGCGTCTCGATCCCTTCTTCGTCAGGGCAGAGAGCTGAAGGCATGGCCCGCAGGCCAAAGCTGCCATCGACCGGGGTCTTAATCCCTTCTTCGTCAGGGCAGAGAGCTGAAGCTCGTCAGGATGCTCGGGGA
>DAIOUO010000222.1:0-5927 GCA_036759485.1 Geminicoccaceae bacterium
GCGGTCCTCGGACCGCCGCTCGCGGACCGCCGCGGCTGTGGCGGGTCGGGCACGCCGCGCCGCTTGTCCGACGGAGACCTCGCCGGCATGATTCCCGCATGGTGCCGGCTGGGTCGGGGATCCGGGTGTGAGCGTCGGCGGCGAGTCGGTCGTCGCTCTGCGCGGGCCGGACTTCGTGCCGTTGCTCGACTCGCGCCCGCACGTCACGCGGTTCGCGCCGAGCCCGACGGGCTACCTGCATCTCGGTCACGCTTACGCCGCGCGGTTCGCCCACGACGCCGCCCGGCTGACCGGCGGCCGCTTCCTCCTCCGCCTCGAGGATCTCGACCCGCTGCGCTGCCGACCCGAGTTCGCCGCCGGGATCGTCGAGGATCTGCGCTGGCTCGGCCTGCGGTTCGACGGGGCGGTGGTCCGCCAGTCGGAGCGCATGGCGCTGTACCGCCAAGCACTCGACCGACTGCGCGCGCTCGGCGTGCTCTATCCCTGCTTCTGCACCCGCAAACAGGTCCGCGAGGAGATCGCCGAGGCAGGAGCGGCGCCGCACGGACCGTCGGGCGAGCGGCTCTATCCCGGCACCTGCCGCCATCTCCCCGAGGCCGAGCGGAGCGCCCGGATCGCCAGAGGCGAGCCCTTCGCCTGGCGGCTGGACGTCGCCCGAGCACTCGCGATCACGGGCCCGCTCGCCTGGTACGATTGCCGTGCCGGCCGGGTCGAGGCGAATCCTGCCCTGCTGGGCGACGTCGTCCTCGCCCGCAAGGACGTGCCGGCCAGTTACCATCTCGCCGTCACCATCGACGACGCGGCCCAGGGCGTCACTCTCGTCACCCGGGGCGAGGACCTGTTCCACGCAACGCACGTCCACCGCCTGCTGCAGGCACTCCTCGGCCTACCGGTGCCGCGCTGGTACCACCACAATCTGATCGGCGATCGCGACGGCCGACGGATGGCCAAGCGGACCGGTGCCTTGACCCTCCGCTATCTGCGCGCCCGTGGCACCACGCCCGCGGAGATCTGGCGAATGCTCGATCCGGCCGCCGCGGCCGCGCCGGCGTGGTCGGTCTCCACCGGCTCCTGAGGACGGTGCTCTCGCTGGTCGGCGCTGCCGCGGCGCTCGCCGGCTGTAGCGTAGTACCGCCGCAACCGGCGCCAGAGCCACCGACCCGGGTGTGGGAGCCGACCGGCCCGCTTCGGGGCCGGATCGTGGCCCTGCACGGTTTCGGCGATCACAAAGGCGCCTTCGAGGGCCTCGGTCGCCGGCTCGCCGAGCAGGGCTTCCGTGTTCTCGCCTTCGATCAGCGCGGCTTCGGCGAGCAGCGCGATCGTCTGTTCTGGCCCGGTAGCGAAGCGTTGGTCGGCCAGGCCCGAGAGGTCGTGGCGCGCGAGCGGGAGCGCCGGCCCGACCTACCCCTCGTGTTGCTCGGGGAGAGCATGGGGGCGGCGGTAGCGCTGCTCGCCGCGTCCGGTCCCGGAGCCGTGCGGGTCGACGGTCTCGTGCTCGTCGCTCCTGCGGTGTGGGGTGGCGACAGCCTGCCCACCCTCTACCGAGCCACGATGCGCACGCTCGCGGCCCTCGTGCCGTGGCTTCGGGTCTCCGGGCGCGGTCTACCGGTCCGGCCGGCCGAGGATCCCGAGATCGTCCGGGCCCTCGCCCGCGACCCCCTGTATCTTCGGGAACCGCGGGCCGATGCGGTGGCGGGTCTGCTCGCGCTCATGGACGCGGCCCAGGCGGCCGGCCCGATGCTCGCCGTCCGCACGCTCCTGCTCGTGCCCGGCCGCGACGACATCGTGCCGACCCGTGTCCAGCTCGCCTTCGCCGAAACGATCGCGGCGCCCGACTGCCGGATCGTCCTCTACCCCGAAGCTCGCCATCTGATGCTGCGCGATCGTGGCCGCGATCGGATCTGGCAGGATCTCGTGGCCTGGCTCGAGCACGTTTCCCCTGCCTTCGGCGTCGCTCGCCCCTGCCGGCAGGAGCGCGGACCGCCACGGCCCACGGCGGGGGACCCTCTCGGGCGGTGAGTGCGCTCGGGCGGTCCCGAGCTTCCGTCCCCACTCGTCGCCGGGCCGGCCGCTCCGGCTGCAGCTCGTTCTCAGCAGGAGCCGGGCGCGGCGCGCGTTGGCGCACCCGTGGTCTCCACCGGTTGCCGCCTCTCGGCCGACCGGATCCATCCGTCCCTCCCGGGCGGTGAAGACCCGACGAGCCTCGATCCGCGCCACGCAGATAGGGCATCCCGGCCCGCCACCGGGTGCCCGCGGCCGATTCCCGCGGCTCGCCGTGGCCTCCGGGCGGCCATGCTGCGAGCCATCGCTCGAGGTCGCGAAGGGGCGGACCGTCGAGAATCCACGACGATTCGCCTATGAAGTAATGACAAAGATCCAGTGAGCTCTCCGCCAGGGTCGGTCCCTCGCCGCCGAAGTACCAGAACGGATCGAACCGCAGGCACCGTCGGACACTCGGATCCCGCGCGATCAGATCCGGCTCGGCGTGATACGTTCCGCCTCGGTGGGCGAGCCTTCCATCGGGCTCGTGCTCGTAGAGCGCGTCCGCCCGATCGGGCCAGCGCTCGGCGAACATGGCCATATCGATGGCCTCGGCGACCCGCCCCACCCAGGCGACGCGTCCGACACCGAACCGCTTCGGCGGGGTGGCGAGAAGCCAGTCCCCGACGCTCGCGCTCTTCCGAATGCTCGGCTCACAGGTGGAGAGCGTGAGGATCCCGTCGTCGATGCAGGGGGCGATCCCGACGTCTTTCGCAAGCACGTAGGACCAGAGGCGAACGGTATCACCCGTCGACCATCTCTGCGAGGATCGCGGCCAGCCAAGCGCGCGCGTCGGCCCGCTCGCCGATATCGGCCACGAACTCCTGACCACGGGAGACGACCCGGCATCGGCCGGGCAACCAGCGTCCGCTCGCACCGTGGTAGCTCATGCCGACCCCGCCCGCGAGCGGGCTCAGCCAGTTCGGCACCGACCAGAGCGAGGGGGGTGCGCCGGGTGCGGTGAGACGGAGCCCCGCGCTCGCCCGGCGCGCCACGCCGAAGCCCGGAAAGCTGCGCCCCGCCGGGTGGGGCCGGAAGAGCGGGCTCGCGAGGTAGAGGGTGTTGTTGGCGTCCCAGCCCGGCCCGAGATGCGGGTGCCGGGCGAGCTCGGGGAACTCCGCCCGGGCCCGGCTGCCGTCCGCGCCCAGCCGGGCGATCCGGCCGATCGCGAGCCAGCCGAAGAGCCGGTGATGCGGCTTCTCGCAGGGATCGAAGCGGGGCCTCCGGGAGCCCGGGTCCAACCGCCGGAACAGGCCGAAGAACAGGAACAGATCGCCCTCCCTCACCCCGCTCCTCTCGAGATGGCTCTGTGCCACCCCGGTCTGGCCGAACGCGCCCCGCACGAGGTCAGGATCGGCGTGGCAGAGAGCGGCCCCCCTGGTCCTCCCCCGCGTCAGGGCCTCGACCAGACCGCCGAGGCCGAGCTCCGCGAACCGGGTGTCCGAACGCCCCGAGGTCGGGATGGGAAGGCTCACCGGATGGCCGTCGACGATCGGGCTCGGGCAGCCCCCTGCCGAGCCGTCGAAACCCTTGCGCGAGAAGACGATCCGCATCGTCCGACGCTCCTCCCGCCGCGCTGGCACGACCCCGCCGCGGGCCGCTACCCACCTTCGGGGCGCGGCGGAACGTCTCACGAGCGCGGCGAAGCGAACAGGCGACCCCATCGAGCGCGGGTTGAAGACGACAGAACGCCGAGGAGGCAACCGAGGACGAAGCGATCACCGGGTCGAGCCCAACCGAGCGCGCGACTGCGACACGATCGTTCGGATCGAGGCGACCGAGCGGGGCGTGCTCACACTCGGGCCCGCGTGGAGCCGTGCGCGAACCGCGTCCGCCGGACCGGTCGAGCCTCGTGGCGAGAGCCGGAGCCCTCCTCGCACGCCTCGGCCGCCTTCGGGCCCACCTCCCGTTGCCCCGGGCGAGCGGACCGACGAGCCCCGGACCTCGGTCGAGGTGTACCCCCGGTCCTACCGACAGGCGCGGAGCGCGAGCACGCGCTGCGAGAACGGCCGAGTGCGGTCGGCACGCGCTTCGCATTCGTCCGAAGGTGGGGGTGATGCGAGCCCCGGCGTGTCCGGGACATCGCCGGCCGTGCGGAGCCCGGAGGCAGCGATGAACCTGCGGGTACTTCTGGTGGATGGGGACGAGGAGCGGGCCGCCTCGGTCCGCGCCGCGCTCGAGGCGAGCGGTGCGAACGTGGTCACCGTCGTTGCGGACGCCCCGGATCTGGTCGCCCTCGTCCGGGCGAACGCCGCGGACGTGATCGTCTGCGACCTCGACGATCCGTCGCGCGATGCACTCGAAAGCATGCGCGCACTCGATCGTCACGAACCGCGACCAGTGGTCGTGTTCGCCGCGCGCGGCGATGCGGACCAGATCCAAGCCGCGATCGAGGCCGGGGTCGCCGCCTATGTCGTCGAGGGGCTGCAGCCGGCACGAGTGCGGCCGGTCCTCGACGTCGCGATCCGACGGTTCCGCGCCATCCAGGCCTTGCGCGCCGAACTCGAGAAGACCCGCAGCACACTCGCGGAACGCATCCTGATCGAACGTGCGAAGGGCGTGTTGATGCAGCGTCGCCGACTGTCCGAGGCGGAGGCGTATCGATTGATGCGGCGCATGGCCATGAAACGGCGCCAGCGTGTTGTGCATATTGCCGAGGCAATTCTGTCTGAAAAATAGGCAGACCGAGTATCGATCGGGCCATGCTGTCTTCGGTGAGTCTCCGAGGCCGGAGGCTGCGCATTTTTACTCTTGCTGCATCGCAAAAGATCGAGTAAGAACGGTCTCGCGAACTCGGCCGCAACGGCGCGGCCGGCTCGGTCGTTCGCAACGCTGGACAAGGCGGACCAACGGCGGCCCGCAACGCCGAAGATCGGCAGGGTCGCCGCATGGCTTTTCGCGAACGCAGTCTACGGATCGGCTACGTACCGCTGATCGATGCGGCGCCTTTGATCGTCGCCGACGCACTCGGTCTGTTCCGACGTCACGGTGTGCGCGTCGAGCTTTCGCGCGAGCAGGCCTGGGCGGCGATCCGCGACAAGCTCGCCTTCGGGGCGCTGGACGGGGCGCATCTCCTGGGCGCGCTCGTTCTCGCGCTGGCCACCGGGGCCGTGGGCCCGACGCGTCGGCTCGCGGTCACCGCGGGGCTCGCGCGCAACGGCAACACGGTCGTGCTCTCGCCCGCCCTCGCCGCTTGCATCGGCCCCTTCGTTCCGCCGCTCTCGGCGGTCGCGTTCGCCGAGGCGCTGCGGATGCGTGCCGAGGCAGGCCTGCCGCCGCCCACGCTCGCCGTGGTCTTCCCGTTCTCCTCGCACAACCTGCTCCTTCGCCACTGGCTGGCCGGCGGTGGTCTCGACCCCGACCGGGACGTGCGGCTCGTCGTCGTCCCGCCACCGCGCGTCGCCGAGGCCCTCGCGCACGGAGCGATCGAGGGTTTCTGCGCGGGCGAGCCTTGGGGCAGCCACGCCGTCGCTCGGGGCGCAGGACGGTTCGCTCTCGCGACGGGCGACATCTGGCCCGACCACCCGGAGAAGGTGCTCGCCTGGGGCGAAGGGCTGGTCGAGACCCGCACGGAGGAGGTGCTCGCCGCCACCGCGGCGGTGATCGAGGCGGGGCAGTGGCTCGAGGCGGCCGGCAACCGGCGCGAAGCGGCGAGGCTGCTGCAGGATCGTGTATTCCCGGAACTGCCGCGCTCGACCATCGCCGCCGCCTTCGACGGCCGGGTGGCGGGCTGCACGGCACGGCTCGCGGCACCCCTTCGTTTCGCCGCCGCCAGTCGTCCCTGTCGCGAGGAGGCCGCTGCTTGGCTCGCCGCGATGCGGCGTTGGGGACACTTCGCCGGGAACGACGGCGACGCGCTCGACGGCTGGCGCACGGACCTCTGGGAG
>DAIOUO010000223.1:0-5914 GCA_036759485.1 Geminicoccaceae bacterium
GTCCCCCCCACCGCCGTCGATCAGATCGTCGTCGGGCCCGCCCACGAGCACGTCGCCGCCCTCGCCGCCCACGATCTCGTCCCCGATCGGTCCGAGATCCTCGCCGGGCTCGGCCGGCGTCTCGACCGCCGGCAGCTCGACCTGGGTCGGCGGCGCGAGCGCGATCGTCACCGTCGCCGGCGGTGCCGCCGGCGCCGTTCCGCCGTCGAGCGGAACGGTCACCGCTTCCGGGCGCAGCAGCCGCAATGCCGCTTCGTCGAAACGGGCCTCGCCTCCGAGCCGGGTGAGCACCGCCGGATCGATCACCGCGCCGGCGGTCAGGACCGAGCCCGCCGCTACGGGAGTGGCGGCGAGCTCCTGCGTCGATGCCGCGGCCTCGTGCCGCTCGCCCGCCTCCTCGCCCGCGACCCGCGCCGTGCCCTCCTCCGGCGGGACCGGCGGCCGCTCCTGCGACCCCTCCGCCCCCGAGCCCGGATGAACCAGCAGAAGTCCGAGGAAGGTGGCGGTGAGCGCGGTGCCGAGGCCGCTTCCGGCCGTCCGCGCCTCGCCCCGTCGTCGCCCCGCCCCGACCCGCGGCTCCGATACCGGCGGCTTCACCGCCGGTCTTCCCACAGCGACCCCCTCGATCATCGCAGCGATACCTCCGTGGTCCGGCCGCCCCGGCCGGTGGTCCTCGCCCGACGACGGACCCGATCGCGCGGCTTCGCCCCGAGATCGCCGCACGCCCTCAATCTACCATTGTAACCCGTTCATTACAAACGATTTTCGGCCGACGATGAAAGTTCCGCTGGAAGTCGCGGTCGGTCAGGGTCTTGGCTCGCCCGGCTTAACCATTGGTTGAACACGACCGACGGATCCCGCGCTTCGCAGACCTCGCCGGTGGGGCTACGGTCCCGTCTCGTCCGTCGCCGCCACGACCGGAAGCGACATCTCGCCGAGGCCGCTGATGCCGGCCCGCACGGTCATACCCGGCTGTAGGTAGAAAGGCGGCTTCCGCCCGTGGCCGACGCCGGGCGGGGTACCGGTCAGGACGACGTCGCCCGGCAGGAGAGTCATGGTGTGGCTCACGAAGCTCACGATCGTGGCGACGTCGAAGATCATCGTCCGGGTCGAGCCGTCCTGCATCCGGCGACCGTCGACCTCGAGCCAGACGGCCAGATTCTGCGGGTCGGGCACCTCTTCGGGCGTGACGAGCCAGGGGCCGAGGGGGGCGAAGCCGTCGCCGCCCTTGCCGCGGGTCCACTGGCCGCCCTGGCGTTCGTTCCAGGAGCGCTCGGTGACGTCGTTGGCGATGCAGTAGCCGGCGAGGTGGGCGTGCACCCGCTCCGCAGGGACGCGACGGGTGGGCGTACCGATCACCACGGCGAGCTCCACCTCGAAGTCGAGTTTTTGCGAGCCCGGCGGCACGACCAGCGGGTCCCGGGCACCGGCGAGGGCAGTCGTCGGCTTCAGGAAGAGGGTCGGCTCGACCGGGAGGGGCAGGCCGAGCTCGGCCGCGTGATCGGCATAGTTGAGCCCGATGCAGACGATCTTGGAGGTTCCCGCCACCGGCACGCCCAACCGAGTCGCAGGGTCGAGCTCCGGCAGCGCGAGCGGGTCGATCCGCCGCAGCCGATCGAGCGCCTCGCACCCGAGCGCCGGGCCCGCGAGGTCCGCGACGACCCCGCCGAGGTCGCGCAGCGAGCCGTCGGGGGCCACGAGCCCCGGGCGCTCGCGGCCGCGCTCGCCGTGCCGGATCAGACGCATCCCGACCTCTCCCTCGCCGCTGCGAACCGGCTCCGGCGTGACGGATCGGCCACGCCGCGCCGCCGAGCTCCGACCGATGCGCGGGGTGGGCGTCGAGGCGGTCGATCCGTCGCCGGCAGCACGACGCTGTTTATGTATCGTTAACCGCTGCGATGCTACAGGCCGGTCGTGGGGCGGTTGGTCCGCCCCTTGCCGCGGCGTGCCCTCTCGGGGAGGGCGGCGGGCGGGATACGGGACCGAGGGCACGACGGGTGAGCACGGTACCTCCGACGATCGAGCGGGCGGCCGGGGCCGGAACACCGCCGCGGGGCCGGCTGCGCGGCCTCTTCGTCAACCTCGTGCTCCTGGCCGTCAGCGGCCTCCTCACGCTCGCCGGGTTCGAACTCGTCTTGCGTGCCTTCCCGGGCCTCCTGGGCGAGGAAGCGGCACTTCGGGTCCATTGGCTCGAGGTCGCCGGGGACACGGACAGCGAAGGCCGGGCCTTGATGGTCGACGATCCGGAGATCGGCTTCCTCTACCGCCCCGGCGTCGAGGGACGGATCGCGCGGGGCGATCTCGACTTCCGGTTCCGTCTCGATTCCAAGGGCTTCCGTAATCCCGAACCGTGGCCCGAGCCGGCCGCAATCGTGGTGCTCGGGGATTCGATGGCGTTCGGCTACGGCGCCGACGACGGTGCCGACTGGGTCTCGCGGCTGCGCGCGCGGCTGCCCGGCGTCGGCATCGTCAATCTCGGGCTGATCGGCAGCGGTCCCCTGCAGCAGGAGCGGATCTTCGAGCGCTTCGCGGCCGCGCTTCGACCCTCGGTCGTGCTGCTGTGCCTGTTCGCCGGCAACGACCTCGACGACGACCGGGCGTTCGCGCGCTGGCTCGAACACGGCGCGAGGGGCTCCTACCGTCGTTTCCGCGGGCAGGGCGATCGCTGGCTCGACGACAGCCTGCTCGGCCTCGCCCAGCGCACCTATCTCTTCTGGTTCGCGAACGACCTCGCGAAGGCGCTCGCCCAGCGTTCGCGGGGCCGGACCCTCGCGCTCGAGGACGGCGAGCGGCTCCAGCTCGTCCTGCCGCGAACGAGCGCCATCGACCCGGCCGACCTCGAGCGAACGTCGGGAGCGGTCCTCCGCCTGCGGGAACGGATCGAGAGTTCCGGGGGACGGTTCGCGGTTCTCTTGATGCCGACGAAGGAGGAAGTCTATCTGCCGCTCGCGGGCGAGCAGGCGCCGAGCCCGTCCGAGGCCGTGGCCGAGCGGCTCGCGCGGCGAGGGGTCGAAGCGCTCGATCTCGGTGGCGTGCTGCGCGGGCGGGCGACGCGGAGGGGACCGGCCTTGTACTTCGCGATCGACGGCCATCCCAACGCGAAGGGTCAGGCGATCGTCGCCGAGGCGGTTCACGGATGGCTCGTCGAGCGTTGGCCTTCGTTGGCGACGAGCGGGTCGGTCGGACCGGCGGTGGCACACTGAGAGAACGATCGATGGCCGGCAACTTCCATGAACGGATCCAGGCCCACGAACGGATCGAGGGCCCGAGCGACCGCTCCTTCGGGGTGACGGTCGGCGGTATCCTGGCCGGGCTCGGCCTGCTCAAGGGCCTCTGGTTCGCCGACTGGTCGGTGGTCGCCCGGGCCCTCGTGCTGGTGGGCGGTGCACTCGTGGTGGCGGCACTCGTCCGCCCGTCTCTCCTCGCGCCGCTCAACCGGGCCTGGCTGCGGCTCGGTCTGGTCCTCTTCAAGATCGTCAACCCGATCGTCATGTTCCTGATCTACGCGACGACCGTGGTACCGATCGGCCTCTGGCTTCGGTTGCGCGGCAAGGATCCGTTGCGGCTGCGGCGCGACCCCGCGGCGGCGAGCTACTGGATCCCGCGCGAGCCGCCGGGACCGCCGCCCGAGAGCATGCGCAACCAGTTCTGAGGGGATTCGGACATGCGCTTTCTCGCCGAACTCTGGGCCTTCATGCGCGAGCGCAAGAAATTCTGGCTCCTCCCCGTCCTGGTGATGACGGTGCTCTTCGGCGGCCTCGTGGTCCTGACCAAGGGCAGTGCCGTGGCACCTTTCATCTACACGCTCTTCTGATCCGAGGAGCAGGGCGTCGATGCGGATCCTGGGTATCTCGGCCTTCTACCACGACAGCGCCGCCGCGATCGTGGTCGACGGCGACATCGTCGCGGCGGCGCAGGAGGAGCGGTTCACCCGGATCAAGCACGACGCCGGCTTCCCGGCCCGCGCGATCGGCTACTGCCTCGAGGCGGCGGGTTGCGATCTGGGCGGGGTCGACCACGTCGTCTTCTACGACAAGCCGTTCCTCAAGTTCGAACGGCTGCTCGAGACCTATCTGGCTATGGCGCCACGGGGTTTCCGCTCCTTCCGGGTCGCCATGCCGATCTGGATCAAGGAGAAGCTGTTCCAGAAGGGCATGCTCGAGGACGAGCTCCGCCGGCTGCCGGGTGGCGAGCGGTGGAACGGCTCTCTGCTCTTCACCGAGCATCACCTGGCCCACGCCGCCTCGGCCTTCTACCCCTCGCCCTTCGAGCGCGCGGCCGTGCTCACGATGGACGGCGTGGGCGAATGGTGTACGACCTCGCTCGGCCTCGGAAACGGCAATTCGCTGAAGATCGTCAAGGAAATTCACTTTCCTCACTCGCTCGGCTTGCTCTATTCGGCCTTCACCTACTACACCGGCTTCAAAGTCAACTCCGGCGAGTACAAAGTCATGGGTCTCGCCCCGTACGGCGAGCCGAAATACGTCAATCTGATCAAGGATCATCTGATCGATATCAAGGAGGACGGCTCGTTCCGTCTCGATCTTTCCTATTTCGACTACTGTACTGGACTGACGATGACGAACGAGAAGTTCCATCGTCTGTTCGGTGGGCCGCCGCGCAAGCCGGAAGTCCGGCTCACCCAGCGCGAGATGGACCTCGCCGCCTCCATTCAGAAGGTGACCGAAGAGGTGGTGCTCAAGCTGGGCCGCTCGATCGCCCGCGAGACGGGCGAGCGCAATCTCTGTCTCGCCGGGGGCGTCGCCCTCAACTGCGTCGCCAACGGCAAGCTCCTCAAGGACGGTCGCTTCGAACGGATCTGGATCCAGCCGGCCGCCGGCGATGCCGGCGGCGCTCTCGGCGCCGCTCTCGCCTGCTGGCATCAGTATCTCGACCGCCCGAAGGCCGCCCCCGACGGGCAGCTCGACGGTATGCACGGCGCCTATCTCGGCCCCGCTTTCGACCTCGAGGAGACCCGTCGCCAGCTCGACGCCTGTGGTGCCCGCTACTCGATCGTCGAAGACGACGAGGTGATCACGCTCACCGCCGATGCGCTCGCCGAGGGCAAAGCCGTGGGCTGGATGCAGGGTCGTATGGAGTTCGGCCCACGGGCGCTCGGAGCCCGGTCGATCCTCGGCGACGCGCGCTCGCCCACCATGCAGAAGCTCTTGAACCTCAAGGTCAAGTACCGGGAGAGCTTCCGCCCCTTCGCACCGTCCGTGCTGCGCGAGGACGTCGCCGACTGGTTCGAGCTCGACACGGACAGCCCCTACATGCTGCTCGTCGCCGACGTGGTGCCGCGGCGTCGGCGGGCCATGAGCGACGAAGAGAAGGCCTTGTTCGGGATCGACAAGCTCAACGTCGTCCGCTCCGAGATCCCGGCCGTCACACACGTCGACTATTCGGCGCGGATCCAGACGGTCCATCGCGAGACCAACCCGCGCTATTGGCGACTGCTCGAAGCCTTCAAGCAGCGCACGGGCTGCCCGGTGATCGTCAACACGAGCTTCAACGTGCGGGGCGAGCCGATCGTCTGCACGCCGACCGACGCCTTCCGATGCTTCATGGGCACCGAGATCGAGCGGCTCGTGGTCGGCAATTGCTGGCTCGAAAAGGAGCGCCAGGACCCGGCCCTCGAGCGCGACTACAAGCACCGCTTCGAGCTCGACTGAGGTCCCGCCGCCGCTCTCGGCGGACGGGCCGGCCGCCCGTGCCGGCCGCTGTCCGGGCTCGCGGTATCGGCCGCGGTTCCGGCGAACGTCCAAGAGATCGCGGCGAACGGGGGGCGCGCGAGGAGGCGGAGGCGGGCGTCATCGTGGTGCGGGAGAGCAAGAAGGCGATGGGGCAGATTTCGGCGTCGTCGAGCGAGGTCGGTCAGATCCTCGGGGTGATCGACGAGCTGGCGTTCCAGACC
>DAIOUO010000224.1:0-5907 GCA_036759485.1 Geminicoccaceae bacterium
GGCCCGAGGCCCGCCCGCGTCCCGGCCGTCAGCTCAACAGACGCAGGAGGTTCTGCGGCATCTGGTTGGCCTGGGCGAGCATCGCCACGCTCGCCTGCATGACCACCTGCTTGGCGGAGAAGTTCGCCATCTCCCCGGCCACGTCGACATCCATGAGCACCGAGCGGGCCGCGTCCATGTTCTCGACCATCGTCGCCACGTTGGAGCCGGCGTAGTCGAAGCGCGACATCAGGGAGCCGACCGTGGCACGCTCGGTGAGCACCGTCTGGATAGCCGAGTCGACCTCACCGATCGCGGTCTGGGCATTCGACGAGGTGCTGATCGCGGTGGCCACGCCGAGTGTTGCCGACGTCATGTCGTTGAGCGTGACATTGATCACGTCGTTCGTCGGATCGAGACCGACCAGAAAGTCCTTGTTGTACGATCCGTCGATGACCGGATCACCGTTGAACGTGGTGTACTTGGCGATTTGGTCGATCTGATCGATCAACTGTTGATATTCGGCGTCGAGATACCCGCGCTCGGTATCCGACAGGGCGCCGTTGACCGACTGTGTCGCGAGCGACTTCATGCGGATGAGAACATCCGAAATCTGCTGGAGGGCGCCGTCGACGAGCTGCAAGAGGCTCCCGCCGTGGCTCGCATTGACCTGCGCCTGCTTCAGACCGGCCACGTCGGCCTTGAGCTTGGTGCCCACCGCCATCGAGGCGGCGTCGTCGGCAGCGCGCACGATCCGGGAGCCCGAGGAGAGCTTGGCGAGCGAGCGCGTGGCCTCCGCGTCGTTGGCCTTGAGGTAACGATGCGCGGTAGCAGCCGAGGTGTTGGTGGCGACGGAAAGAGCCATCGAGACACTCCTTCTACGTGAAGTTCGACCCGTCGGGTCCGAACGGCGACTACCTGCCGCCGGCGTCGTGGGACCGACGCGCCCACTGCCACGCACGTCCCGTGCCAATCGCCGAGGCGCCCGGAATCCGGTGCTTTCCGCCGGCGCCCGCCTCGGCCCTCTCGCTCGTCGTGCCGTCGCGCGATCGGCAATTCCTGCCGGGCCGGTCGAAACGACCGGGCAAGAGTTGCCGCTCCGTCTCGTCACCTGCTCGGGATCGACCCGAGCGTCGGCGCACCGCTCGACGCCTGCCCGTCCACACACCGCCGGTCGGACGGGCTTCGCGAACGACATCCGGCCGGCCATCCGGGTCGCCGGCGACGCGAGACCCGGTCGAGAGAGGCGTCGCTCGGCCTTCGCCCTCGCTCGCCCAGGGGGGCGTCGTGGGTCGGGTGCTCGCCCGCCTCCGGCCGATCGGGGCGTCCCGTGGCAGGGTATGGCCGCCGGCACCACCCCGGGGACCTTCCTCCGGCCTGTGCCCATTCGGCTCGCCCCCGGTCGGCCGGTCCAACGACTCGGTCCAGGAGCGAGGGAGAGTTCCGAGCCGGAGCGCATCGGGCGTCAGCGCAGCAGGGTGGCCAGGACCGCCGGCTGGAGCGCGCCGCGGCGCGCGAAGTCCGCACGCAGGAACGCCTCGGCCGCCGGCCAGTGGGCGAGTGCCCGGCCGAGTCGATAGGCCACCTCGACCGCCGCCGCCTCGAAGCCCTTCCCGTCTGCCACCACGGAGGCGACCGTCGCGACCTTCCAGATCGCCAGAAAGAAGCCCGCGCGCCACGCCGCCTCTACCGCGGCGGCAGGCCGCCCCGTCGGAAAGCCGTGCTGCAGGAGGAGCGCACCATAGAGATTGCCCGGAAGACCGGGCCGTGCGGCGAGCTCGGGCTCGAGCCGCTCGCGCGCAGCCCGTGCATAGGTCGTCGCGAGCGCGGTCGCCGTGCGATCCTCCCCGGCGAGCCCGTGCCAGACCGGCTCTGCGAGCGCCCGCATCGTCGGGCCGATCACGGGATCCCGGGCGCCGGCTTCGCTCAACACCCGCAGGATGGGCACGAAGGCCGCGACCAGCCGCTCGTGCGAGGCCGGGAAGACCGTGTCGAAGTCCGCGACATCGGCACGGGCGAGCACGGTCCGGGTGCGTAGCAGGAGATCGACGAGATCGCCGCGCCGGCGCACGAGATCGATCCGGCCGAGATCCTGGAGCGTCACGCAGAAGAGAGCCACGCGCGCCGACCAGGGCAGGTCCCGCCGAGCGAGGATCCCCAGCATCGTGGAACGGATCCAGGCGGCCTCCTGGACGCTCGGGAGCGGACCGGTGGGCGGCCGTTCACCCGGTCGCCGCTCACCGATGGTCGCGAGCGGATCGCCCTCGCTCGTTTCCTCGAGCGCGTCGGGCTCGAACAGGACCCGCCGCGCGATCTCGACACAGGCGATCGAGCCGGTCCGGTATCTCGACCGGGCATCGCCCACCTCGAGGCGCGGGAAGGCACGACAGGTGCCGGGGAGCCAGTCCTCGCCGAGCTCGGCATGGACCGAGCACAGGCCGTCTCCGCACAGGAGCGGGCAGCGGCCCCGCCCGTCGAGACGGACGATCGTCCGCGTCGGCCGGCCCGGCTCGTGGCGATCGAGGAGCGCCTCCGCGAGCCGCGCTCGCCAAGCCGGATCGGGGTGCGCCCGATAGCGTCGTGCCACCGCCGGCTCGACATCGATCGTCCAGCCCGTGCAGCAGGTGTCGGGGCAGGTTTCGCCCAGACAGGTGAAGCGCGCCATGAACCGTGGCTGAGTCAGTGTCGGCCCGCGGCCCGCCTCGGCCGGGGCGACGGGGCGAGGCTTCCGGCGGCTCGGCCCGACCGTCCGTGCGTGAAGGGTCATCGCCCTCCTCCCGCGCGAGCCGACCCGTCCACGGCCCGCGCGGCCAGGTCCGCCGTGCGACCTGCCACGACGGACCTCATTGCAGCAGCTTCAGGAGGTTCTGCGGCATCTGGTTGGCCTGGGCGAGCATCGCCACGCTCGCTTGCATGACCACCTGGCTGGAGGCGAAGTTCGCCATCTCGGCCGCGACGTCGACGTCCATCAGCACCGACCGTGCCGCGTCCATGTTCTCGACCGTCGTCGCGAGGTTCGCGCTCGCATAGTCGAATCGCGACATCATGGCGCCCATGGTCGCACGCTCGGTGAGGAGCGTCTCGATCGCGTTGTCGATCTCGCCGAGCGCAGTCACCGCATCGGCCGAGGTGGAGACCCCGGTCGCCAAGCCGAGGCCGGTCGTCGTCATGTCGTTGATCGTCACGGTGATGGCGTCGTTCGTCGGGTCGAGGCCCACGAGAAAGTCCTTACTGTAGGTCCCGTCGAGAAGCGGGTCACCGTTGAAGGAGGTGTACTTCGAGACCTGGTCCAATTGCTGGAGGAGCTGCTGGTACTCGGCGTCGATGTAACTCCGCTCGGTGTCCGAGAGGGAGCCGTTGACGGATTGTGTGGCGATCGTCTTCATGCGAATCAGGACGTCGGAGATCTGTTGCAGGGCGCCGTCCGCGACCTGCAGCACACTCGCCGCATGGCTCGCATTGACCTGCGCCTGGCGCAGCGCGCTGACATCGGCCTTGAGCTTGGTGCCGACCGCGAGCGAGGCGGCGTCGTCGGATGCCTTCACGATCCGCGAGCCGGACGACAGCTTGGCGAGCGAGCGCGTCGCCTCCATGTCGTTGTTCTTGAGATAGCGATGGGCCCTGGCGGCGGAGACGTTGGTTGCGACCGAGAGAGACATCGTTCCTCCGGAACCGTGTGGATGCCGACGGCGACGGCCCGTCGACGTACCTAGATGTGCCCGGCCCGTCGTACCCGGCTGTCGGTTACCGTCCAAAAGCCGTGCCAGCGTCGCCGAAGCGTCGCACTCCGGCTCTTAGGGCCGATTGGTTAGGAAAGAGTTGCCGGCTCCGGCAGAAATTGCCGGCCGCCGCCCGGCAGCTCCTGCTCGTCCTGCTCGCCGGTTTCCCGATCGCCGGCAGCGCACCGGCCCTCGAGCTCGACCTGCCGATGCGCTGCGAGCCCGGTCGCGATTGCTGGATCGCCCATCATCTCGATCACGACCCCGGCCCGGGGCTGCGCGACCATACCTGCGGCACGCTCACCTACGACGGTCACGACGGGGTCGACTTCGCCGTGGCCGACCTCGCGGCGATGGCCCAGGGCATCGAAGTCCGCGCGGCGGCCGCCGGCATCGTCCGCGGGGTTCGCGACGGCGAGCCCGATCAGCGGGTCGAGGAGCGGGGTCGCGCCGCGATCGCCGGCCGCGAATGTGGCAACGGAGTCCTGCTCGACCACGGAGAGGGCTGGCAGACCCAGTACTGCCATCTGCGCCGTGGCAGCGTCGTGGTGGCACCCGGCGATCGCGTGACCGTCGGGGCACCGCTCGGTCTGGTCGGTCTCTCGGGCCTGACGAGCTTCCCGCACCTGCACTTCGAGGTTCGGCAGGGGCGCCTGACGATCGACCCTTTCACCGCCCGGCCGTCAGGCGAGGGCAGTTGTGGAACGGCCGAACGCGGTCTCTGGCGGCCCGAGGCGGCGGCCGCGCTGACCTATGTCGCGGTCCCGCTCTCCGGCCTCGGCGTCGCCGAGCGCGAGCCGGAGCGGAGCGAGCTCGACCGCGGCCTGCACCAGTCGGCCGCGCTCGCCGCCGACGCCCCCGCCCTCGTCGTCTGGGCGCGCGGCTTCGGTCTCCGAAAGGGCGATCGCTGGCGGCTGCGCCTGCTCGATCCGGACGGTCGGCCGGTGGTCGACCGCAGCCTCGAGCAGGACCGCGACCAGGCCTTCGCGATCCGCTGGGCCGGGCGACGCCGGCCGGAAGGGGGCTGGCCCGGCGGGATCTGGCGTGCTTCGGTCGAGGTCCGCCGCGACGGCCGGACTTTCGCGCTCGAACGAACGGTCGTGATCCTGCCGCCCTGAGCCGCTTCAAGCCGGCGCCGCAACCTCTCCGCCCCCTTCTCGAGCCGCCCCGCTCGGCGCCGGCGAAGTCGCCGCGCCGAGCCCGAAGAAGCGGACGAGCGTCTCGAACTCGCCGAGCCGGCGGTCGAGCTCGGCCATGGTTCGCGCGAGGTCGGGGCTGTCGTCCTCGAGCCAGACCCGGAAAACGCGCAGATAGGCGAGCTGGAGGGCGCGCCGCGCGGTCCGGGCGCGGACACCGTCCAGCCCCACCCCGCTCGCATCCAGAAGCCAATCGGCCGCGCGTTCGAGATTGGCGGCGGCGGTGAGCAGGAGACAGGGATCGAAGACGGCCTCGCGGCCGGCTGCGTGCAGCCCGGCGCGGAACGGCCGCATCGCCTCGAAACGCCGCATCAGGAGTTCGAACAGACGCTCGCGCGCGCTCATGCCGTCGAGCTCGGCGAGCGGCAGATCGAGCATCGCCGCATCCAGCCGGCGGCCGAGCGCCACGAGGAGATGCCGTCGGCTCGGGAAGAGCGCGTAGACGGTGGCCAAGGGTTCGCCAGTGGCGCGCGCGAGCGCCACCCCCGACCAACCCCGCCAGCCGTGCTCGCCGACCAGCCGCCAAGCGGCTTCGAGGAGATCCGGTTGGCCCTCCCGCCGTGCTCCGGTCAACTGTGTCCGCTCCCTTCCGCCCGGCCGCCCGCAGCCTCGCCGCCCAGCTCGCGCGAGCGCCGCGCCGCCGCGGCCAGCGCCTCGCGCAGCAGCCGCGGCCAAGCCTCCGGCGCCATCAAGACCTTCAAGGCCTCGGCCGTCGTCCCGCCCGGGCTCGTCACGTCCGCCCGCAGCTGCGCCGCGGGCGCCGGGCTCGTCCGGGCGAGCTCGCCGGCCCCGGCCACGGTCGCCCGCGCGAGCCGCTCGGCGAGCGACGCCGGCAGCCCGAGGGCCGCGCCGGCCTCGGCCAACGCCTCTATCAAGTAGAAGACATAGGCCGGGCCGCCACCGGACAAGGCCGTGACGAGGTGCATCAGCTCCTCGTCCTCGATCCAGTGCACCTCGCCCACCGCGGCGAGCAGCGCCTCGGCGAGCGCGCGCTGCTCCGCCCTCGCCGAGGG
>DAIOUO010000225.1:0-5897 GCA_036759485.1 Geminicoccaceae bacterium
GGCGCGCCGCGCCCCCGGCCCTGGCCGGGGCGGCGGGGGCGCGCTAGCCTTCGGCCATGAGCGAGAGGAAGCGCCGCCTCGTCCTGGTCGACGGTTCGGGCTACGTCTTCCGGGCCTTCTTCGCCCTGCCGCCCATGACGCGGCCGGACGGCACGCCCGTGAACGCCGTCTTCGGCTTCACGAACATGCTCTGGAAGCTCCTCCAGGAGCATCCCGAGGACCATGTCGTCGTGGTCTTCGACGCCGGCAGGAAGAGCTTCCGCAACGATCTCTACGAGGCCTACAAGGCCAACCGGGAGGAGGCACCGCCCGAGCTCGTGCCGCAGTTCCCGCTCGTGCGCGAGGCGGCACGCGCCTTCGGCCTGCCGGTGGTCGAGCTCGAGGGGTTCGAGGCGGACGACGTCATCGCGTCTTATGTCGAGGCGGCGCGCGGGGCCGGGGAGGAGGTGCTGATCGTCTCCTCCGACAAGGACCTCATGCAGCTCGTGGGCGAGGGGGTCTCGATGTGGGACCCCTTGAAGCAGAAGCCGATCGACCGAGAGGCCGTGATCGAGCGGATGGGCGTGCCGCCCGAGAAGGTGCGCGATCTCCTGGCCCTGACCGGCGACAGCTCGGACAATGTGCCGGGAGTCCCCGGGATCGGCCCCAAGACCGCCGCCCAGCTGCTCGACGAGTTCGGCTCGCTCGAGGCGCTGCTCGCCGGGCTCGATCGGATCAAGCAGCCCAAGCGGCGGGAAACGCTCGCCGCCAACGCCGACGCCGCGCGGCTCTCCTACTCGCTCGTGGGGCTCAGGCGCGACGTGCCCCTGCCGGTGCCGCTCGAGGAGACGCGGCGGCGGCCGCTCGACGCCGAGAAGCTCTTGGCCTTCTGCCGGGAGAACGGCTTCCGCTCGCTGATCGGCCGGATCGACGAGCTCGCCCGGGCGGCCGAGCGGGAGCGCACCGAGCGCCGGGCGCAGCCGGCGGGAGTCGAAGGTGCTGCCGGCGGCACCGGAGCGCCACGCTACGTGACCCTACGCACGCTCGCCGAGCTCGAGGCCGTGCTCGCCCGCGCGCTCGAGCTGGGCCGGCTCGCCCTCGACACCGAGACGACCTCGCTCGACGTGATGCGGGCGCGGCTCGTCGGCGTGAGCCTCGCGGTCGAACCCCGCGAAGGGTTCTACGTCCCTCTGGGCCATCTCGACGCCTTCGGCCGGCCGGTCGAAGGCCAGCTGCCGCTCGACCCGGTGCTCGAGCGGCTGCGGCCGGTGCTCGCCGACCCCTCGGTGCTCAAGATCGGCCACAACGTCAAATACGACCTCTCGGTGCTGGCGCGGGTCGGGATCGAGCGGATCGAGCCGCTCGACGACACGATGCTGGTCTCCTACGTGCTCGACGGCGGCCGGCACGGGCACGGGCTCGACGAGCTGGCCGAGCGCCGGCTCGGCAAGCGGACCATCCCTTACGAGGCGGTGTGCGGCAAAGGTGCCGAGCAGATCGGCTTCGATCGGGTACCGATCGAGGCGGCGACCGAATATGCCGCCGAGGACGCGCTCGTGACGCTCGAGCTCTGGCTCGCGATGCGGCCGCAGCTCCTCGGCGAGCGCCTGCTCGGCCTGTACGAGACGATCGAACGGCCCTTGCCGCCGATCGTGGCGGGGATGGAGCGGGCGGGGATCCGGGTCGACGCGCAAAGGCTGCGCGAGCTGTCGGCCGTCTTCGGCCAGGAGATGCTGGCGCTCGAGGAGAAGGCGACGAAGCTCGCCGGCAGGCCCTTCAACCTCGGCTCGCCCAAGCAGTTGGGCGAGGTGCTGTTCGACGAGCTCGCCCTCGGCGGCACCGGCCGCAAGACCAAGACGGGCGCTTACGCTACCGGGGCCGAGGTGCTCGAGGAGCTCGCGGCCCAGGGCCACGAGCTGCCGAAGGTGATCCTCGAGTGGCGGCAATTGCAGAAGCTCACCCGGACCTACACGGACGCGCTGGTCGAGCGGATCGACCCGGCCACGGGGCGGGTGCACACGGCGTACATGCTGGCCGCCACGAGCACGGGCCGGCTCTCTTCGACCGATCCGAACCTGCAGAACATCCCGATCCGCACCCCCGAAGGGCGCAAGATCCGCGAGGCCTTCGTGGCGGACCCGGGGCATCTCCTGGTGTCGGCCGACTATTCGCAGATCGAACTGCGGATCCTCGCCCACATCGCGGACGTGAAGCCTTTGAAGGAGGCCTTCGCCCGGGGCGAAGACGTGCACGCCATCACGGCCTCGCAGATGTTCAAGGTGCCGGTCTCGGAGGTCGGACCGGAGCTCCGTCGGTCGGCCAAGACGATCAATTACGGGATCGTCTACGGAATCGGGGCGTTCGGCCTGTCGCAGCGGCTCGGCATCCCGCAGGCCGAGGCCAAGGCCTATATCGACCGCTATTTCGAGCAGTATCCGGGAATTCGCGACTATATGGAGAAGGCCAAGGCCGAGGCGCGGGAGAAGGGCTACGTCACCACGCTCTACGGCCGGCGCTGCTGGATCCCGGACATCAACAACCGGCTGCCTTCGCGGCGCGCCTACGCCGAGCGGCAAGCGATCAACGCGCCGATCCAGGGCACCGCGGCCGACATCGTCAAACGCGCGATGATCGGGGTGGCACGCGCGCTCGAGCGGGCGGAGTCGCGAGCACGGCTCCTCCTCCAGGTGCACGACGAGCTGGTGCTCGAGGTCCCGGAAGCCGAGGTCGAGGCGACGCGGCGGCTGCTCGAGCGGGTGATGGCGGGGGCGGCGCGGCTCTCGGTGCCGCTCGTGGTCGACACCGGTGCCGGTCCGAGCTGGGACGCGGCGCATTGAGGCGGCGCGGGCCTCGGCCGCGCTCCCGGCCCTGCTCCTTTCGGGCGCCCTCGGGGCGGCCGGGGCGGGGGCGGCGCCGGTCGACGTCACGGCGAAGGTGAAGGCCCGGCCCGACCTCGTGGCAGTCCTCGAGGAGGCCTGCGAGCGGGTCTGCCAGGGCAACCGGCGCGAGGCGCGCCTCTTGCGGGTCACGGCCGAGCCCGTGGGCGGCGGGCGCTTTCGCGTCGAGGGCGAGGCGGCACTGCGCAACCGACACGTCCAGCCCGTGCCGGCCGGGCTCGGCGGGCTCGTGGGCGAGAGCCTCACCCTCTTCGACCACACGGTCCGGGTGCGGGCCCGCGGCACCCTCGAGCGGGGAAGTTGCCTGCTCGTGGTCGAGAGCGTCGAACTCGACCGCGACCCGATCGGGCTCTCGCGCCTGTTCGCGGGCGAGGTCGGCCGCCGGCATCGGGTCGAGCGCTGCGGCGAGCTGTTGCCGGCCGAGCCGACGCCGCCACCGGCCGGGCGGCGGCCGCGTCCTTGAAGCCGGACGAGACGGCGCCTAGCCTCCGGCGCGGGCGAGGACCGGGCCCGGCGCCCCGGTCCCGTCCGAGGCCGTCGGGCGCCGGGGGAGGCTGATCATGGTCCAGCGTCGCGAGCTCGTGGCGGGCGCGGGTGCCGCCGCCGTCGCGGCCGCCGGCTCGTTCCCGAAACCGGCGATCGCGCAAGGAATGCCCACCATCAAGTGGCGGATGGCGTCGAGCTTCCCGAAGTCCCTCGACACGCTCTACGGTGGTGCCGAACTGTTCTGCAAGACGGTTTCCGAGCTCACCGACGGCAGATTCCAGATCCAGCTGTTCGCGGCCGGGGAAATCGTCCCGGGTCTACAGGTCCTGGATGCGGTGCAGAACAATACGGTCGAGTGCGGCCAGACTCCGACATACTATTATTTCGGCAAGAACCCGGCCTTCACTTTCGGGACGGCCCTGCCCTTCGGCCTGAACGCGCGGATGATGAACGGCTGGTTCTATCATGGCGGCGGGAACGAGCTGTTGAACGCGTTCCTCGCCAAGTTCAACGTCTACGGGATCCCGGCGGGCAACACCAACTGCCAGATGGGCGGCTGGTTCCGTAAAGAGATCAAGTCGATGGCCGACCTGCAGGGCCTCAAGTTCCGGGTCGGCGGTTTCGCCGGCCGGATCCTGCAGAAGCTCGGCGTGGTACCGCAGCAGATCGCCGCGGGCGACATCTACCCGGCCCTCGAGAAGGGCACGATCGACGCGGCGGAGTGGGTCGGGCCCTACGACGACGAGAAGCTCGGCTTCTACAAGGTGGCGCAGTATTACTACTATCCGGGCTGGTGGGAGCCGGGCCCCTGCCCGCACGTGATCTTCAACCTCGCCAAGTGGAACGAGCTACCGAAGCTCTACAAGGACGTCTGCCACACCGCGGCGGCCCAATCGAACGTCTGGATGAGCGCCAAGTACGACCATCTCAACCCGGCCGCGCTCAAGCGCCTGGTGGCCCAGGGCACCCAGCTCCGGCCCTTCCCGGCCGAGGTCATGGAGGCCTGTTTCAACGCCGCCAAGGAGCTCTACGCCGAGATTTCGAAAGAGAACGAGGATTTCAAGAAGCTGCACGACAGCGTGGTGGCCTATCGCAGCGAGCAGTATCTCTGGTGGCAGGTCGCCGAGTACACTTACGACACCTACATGATCCGTCTGCGCGCCAAGGGTTGATCGGCCGGGCGTCGGCGCATCCTGCCGGCCCTGGTCGGCGCCGCCGGTCGCCCTACTCTCTGCTCGGGATCCCGAGCCGGTCGGGATCCCGAGCCGGAGGGTAGAGCTTTGCAGGCGGAGATCGATCGCCGGACCCTCGTGCTGGGGCTCTCGGGCCTGGCGTTCGCGGGCCCCGTGGTCGCGGCCGAGGGGCCGCTCGTCCCCACCCCCGGGCAGACCGAGGGGCCCTTCTATCCCGTGAGCCTGCCGGCCGACCGCGACCACGACCTGGTGCGGGTCGAGGGAGCGGCGGCGCGGGCGCTCGGGCGTGTGCTCCACCTCGAGGGCCGGGTCCTCGACCGCCGGGGGAGGCCCCTGCCCGAGGCCATGGTCGAGATCTGGCAGTGCGACGCGCACGGGGTCTATCGCCACCCGCGCGCACCCGGACAGGAGCGGGCCGATCCGGGCTTCCAGGGCTACGGGCGGACGCTCGTCGGCCCCGAGGGTGCCTTCCGCTTCCGCACGATCCGCCCGGTGCCCTATCCCGGCCGCACGCCGCACATCCACGTGGCGGTCGTCGTGCCCGGCACCGGACGGCTCGTGAGCCAGCTCTACGTGGCGGGCGAGCCGCTCAACGAGCGCGACGCCTTGTTCCGCTCGATCCGCGACCCGGCGGCCCGGGCCCGGGTGCTCATGGAGCTCGTCGACGGTTCCGCCCTCGAGCCCGAGGCGCTGGCGACCCGGGTCGACCTCGTGCTCGACCTCTGAAGCCCCCCGCCTCAGCGCCGCACGACGAGCCACACGCCCACGAGCACGAGCAGGGCCCCCAGGAGCCGGGCGGGGGTAGCCGGGTGGACCGGCAGTCGCAGGAGGCCCCAATGGTCGAGAGCGAGGGCGGTCAGGATCTGGCCCGCGACCGCGAGCACGACCACGGCCGCGGCACCCAGTCGCGGGACGAGCCAGATGTTGATGCAGAGGTAGGTGGCGCCCAGCACACCACCCGCCCACCAGGCATAGTGCGGCAGCCGGGAGGCCGCCTCGGCGATCGGGGCGAGCGGTACGCGCAGGAGGAGAACCACCGTCCAGATCGCGAGGATGCCGCTGAAGAAGGAGACGGCCCCGGCCAGGACGGGATGGCCCAGCCCGCGCACGAGTTGCGCGTTGACCGCGGCCTGGAGGGCGAGGGCGGCCCCGCCCAGAAGGCCTGCGAGCGGCAGGAACGCGTGCACGGCAGGGGCTCTCCCGAGCGGTCCCGCCACCGACCTAGCGGTCGGCGGGCGGTGCGCCCAGCGGTCTTCGGGCATGGCGGTGCGGCGCCGAGTGCCGCGGCGGGTCGACCCGGCGCCCGCGGCGGTGCGCAAGGGAGCGCGGCGAGGTTCGGGAG
>DAIOUO010000226.1:0-5884 GCA_036759485.1 Geminicoccaceae bacterium
CTCGCGGTCGCGATCGAGGCCGCTGCGGCCGCGCCGCACCGACCGCTGCCTCCGTTTCCCGCGCCGGCTGCCGGCGCCGGCCGGCGGGTCGGGCGACGGGCGGGCCTTCCCGATGCGACCGGACCGCCCACCCCGTCGCCGGGCCGTCCGGGACGGTGGAGTGTCGCGATGGCAGAGCCTATAAGCGCCCTCGGACCGCGACGAGCCCTGCCCATGCACGGATACGAGCCCGACCTGCCCGAGGCCCTGACCTTCGACGACGTCCTGCTCGAGCCCGCCTATTCCGAGGTGCTGCCGGGCGAGGTGGACGTGCGCACGCGCCTCACCCGCGAGATCGAGCTCGGCATCCCGCTGGTCTCGGCCGCCATGGACACGGTGACCGAGGCCAAGATGGCGATCGCCATGGCCCAGCACGGCGGGCTCGGCGTCCTGCACCGCAACCTCTCGATCGAGGAGCAGGCTGCCCAGGTCCAGCAGGTCAAGAAGTTCGAGGCCGGCATGGTGGTCAATCCCCTGACCGTGCGGCCCGACACCCCGCTCTGCGAGGCTCTCGATCTCATGGACCGACACGGTATCTCGGGTCTGCCCGTCGTCGAGGGCCCGTCCGGGCGGCTCGTCGGCATCTTGACGCACCGCGACGTCCGCTTCGTGCCCCGCAGCGACCGGCCGGTGAAGGAGCTCATGACCGCCGAGCGGCTCGTGACGGTGCGGGAGGGCGTGGGCCGTGCGGAAGCCATGGCGCTCCTGCACGAGCACCGGATCGAGAAGCTGCTCGTGGTGGACGAGGCGTACCGGCTCAAAGGGCTCATCACGGTCAAGGACATCGAGAAGGCGCAGCGTTACCCGAACGCCTGCAAGGACGAACAGGGCCGGCTCCGGGTCGGGGCGGCGACCGGCACCGGCCGGGCCGGCATCGAGCGGGCCGAGGCCCTGGTCGCGGCCGGCTGCGACGTGGTCGTGGTCGATACCGCGCACGGTCACAGCCGCGGCGTGCTCGAGGCGGTCCGCGCGATCCGTCGGCTCTCGAACGCCGTGCAGATCGTCGCCGGCAACATCGCCACCGCGGCCGCCGCCGAGGCGCTGGTCGAGGCGGGTGCGGACGCCGTCAAGGTCGGCATCGGCCCGGGTTCGATCTGCACCACGCGGATCGTCGCGGGAGTGGGCGTGCCGCAGCTGAGCGCGATCTGGAGCGCCGCCGCCGCCTGTCGGCCGAAAGGTGTGCCGGTGATCGCCGACGGTGGCATCCGCGCCTCCGGCGACCTCGCCAAGGCGATCGCCGCCGGCGCCGATTGCGCCATGCTCGGCTCGATGTTGGCCGGCACCGACGAGGCGCCGGGCGAGGTGTTTCTCTACCAGGGCCGCTCCTACAAGGCCTATCGCGGCATGGGTTCGCTCGGCGCGATGGCCCGCGGCTCGGCCGACCGCTACTTCCAGGCCGAGGTGCGCGACAGCCTGAAGCTCGTTCCCGAAGGTGTCGAGGGGCGGGTGCCCTATCGCGGCCCGGTCGCCAACATCGTCCACCAGCTCGTGGGCGGGCTGCGCGCGGCCATGGGCTACACGGGCCAGCCCAGCATCGCGGCGATGCAGCGGGGCTGCCGGTTCCTGCGCGTCACCCAGGCCGGGGTGCGCGAAGGGCACGTCCACGACGTGGCCATCACGCGCGAGGCGCCCAATTACCCGCAATCGAACTGACACGCCGCCCGCCCGTGGTCGAACCGACCGGTCGGCGCGCCTCGGCCGTTAACTCGGCGTCAATCGAAGCCTCCTAGCCTCGGGCCGGTTCGATCCGGCGGAGGTCGGGGCGCGTGAGCGATGCGGATGTGCGCGGGTCGGTGGTGCGGGCCCTGCTGCTGGTCGGCCTCGTGACCGCGCTCGCGTTGCTGTGGCCCGCCCTGGCGCCGGTGCACGCCTGGCTCGAAGGCGCACCCTGGCGGCCGGCCGCGGGCATCCTGGTCGGTCCCGGCCTGGCGCTCGCCGCCCTGACGTTGGTCGCGGAGGATCGCGGGCGTCTCGCGCCCGGCGCGACCCCTGCGCTCGTGGCGGCCTTGCTCGGCCTGCTCGCGGCGCTCCGGCTCGTTCCGCTCGATGCGCTCCTCCTCGCCGCCGTCCCACTCGTGCCGGCGCTGGTTCCGGCTCGGCCGCGACGGGGCGAGCCGCCGTCGCCTTCGCCCGACGAGCTGCCCGATCCGCTGCTCGCGGTCGACGGTCGAGGGATCGTCGGCTGGGCCAACCCGGCCGCCCGACGCCTGCTCGGAGCGCCGCTCGTGGGCCGACCGCTGGCGCGCTACCTGCCGGCGCTCCAGGAACCGGCCCGCCTGGCCGAGCTCGTCTTCGCGGGTCCCGTCGAGCTCGAGGCCGTGCACGAGTCGAGCCGGCCGGTGCCGGTCGAGGTACGGGTCGTCGCCTGGCGCGACGGCCACGTGTTGCGGCTCCTCGACGCGGCGGCCCGGGCGCGCGAGCGGGCGCAGATGGCGGAGCTCGCCTGGCAGGATCCGCTCACCGGCCTGCCGAACCGGCGCCTCCTCCAGGATCGGGCCGGCCAGGCCCTCGCCCAGGCCGAGCGGCATCGCCAGCCGTTCGCCCTCATGCTGCTCGATCTCGACCGGTTCAAGGAGGTCAACGACACGCTCGGCCACCGGGTGGGTGACCTGCTGCTGCAGCAGGTGGCCGAGCGGCTGGCGCGGCCCCTGCGGCGCAGCGACACCCTCGCCCGGCTGGGCGGCGACGAGTTCGCCGTCCTCTTGGCGCCGCCGACCGGCCTCGACACCGCCTGTCGGGTGGCCGAGCGGCTGGTCGAGCAGCTCGTCGAGCCGTTCACCGTCGACGGCTCCCGCCTCGAGGTGGGGGTGAGCATCGGCGTCGCCCTCTATCCCGACCACGGGGCCGAGCTCGACACGCTCCTGCAGCAGGCCGACGCCGCGATGTACAAGGCCAAGCGGGAGCGGCTCGGTTTCGTCGTCTGCAACGTCGAGCAGCCGGACACTACGCGGCGGCTGCTCGAGCTGCGGCGCGACATCCAGGAGGCGCTCGCCGCCGACCGGCTCCTCCTCCTCTTCCAGCCGAAGGTGGCGGCCGACAGTCGCCAGGTGGTGGGGTTCGAGGCGCTGTTGCGCTGGCCGCACCCCGAGCTCGGCCTGCTCGAGCCGGGCACTTTCCTGCCGGTAGTGGAGCAGACCGGGCTCGTCGCCCGGCTCGCCTTCTGGACGCTCAACGTCTGCCTGCGCGAGCAGCGGCGCTGGCGGCTGGCCGGCCACGATCTGCCGGTGGCGCTCAACCTGGCGCCCGCTTGTCTGCGCCTTCCGGAGCTGCCGCAGCTCCTGCGCATGACCCTCGGGCACTGGGAGACCCGTGCCGACCGTCTCGTCCTCGAGCTGCCCGAGAGTGCCGTGATGGCCGATGTCGAGGCGGCCGCACCGGTTCTGCAGGCGATCGCCGCCACCGGCTGCGAGCTGGCGCTCGACGAATTCGGCGCCGGCCGCTCCTCGCTCGTCCATCTGGCACGGCTGGCGGTGCACGAGCTCAAGATCCCGCGCACGCTGGTTCAGGCGATGGAAGGAGACGGGCCGAGCCGAGTGGTCGCCCGCTCGATCGTCCGCCTCGCTCACGGGCTCGGCCATCGGGTGGTGGCGACCGGGGTCGAGACCGAGACCAACGCCGCTCGACTCCGGGCGATGCGCTGCGACCAGCTCCAGGGATTCCTGTTCGGCCGGCCGGTGCCGGGCGAGGAGGTGCCCGCGCTCTTGCGCGCCGGTCGGCTCCCGGCCGGTTGAGTGCCGATCGGCAGGAGGGGAGCGCCCGAGGAGACGTGCCGTTCACCCATCCTCGCCGCGGGCCCGAGGCGATCGCGCGGCGGCCGGTGTCGCAGCGCGGTTCGGAAGCGGCGGACATCGAGCGGGTAGCCGAGGCCCGAACGGTCGCCGCGGACGGCCGTCCCGACCGGGCCGGCGCATCGCAAGGGACGCCCGAGGTCGGCGGGGACGCGCGGAATCGCCGTCACGCCAGCGGGTCGACCCGCGCCGAGGGCGGCGCCAGTCGCGACCGCGTCCGGACCTCGCTCTCCGATGATACGGGCGGAGGCGCGGTCCGAGGGAGCGTTCCAGCCGAAACGAGGTCGCGGCCCTCGCCGGCCGGCGGTCGCCGCGGCCCGTCGGCCCGAGCAACGCGGGCGGGAAAGGAGCCGACGCACCCGATCTCGCGGCCGGCCGACGGCGCGGGCGGTGAGCCGGAGGACCGCAGGCGGAGGCCGAGGCGCCGCCGGCTCCGCCCGAAGCGGCGTCCTCGGATGCAGCGCAGGGATCGACCTCCTGCCCGTCGTCGGGACCAGAGCCGTTCCGCCGGACGCCCCGTCGTCGGGCGCGAGCCGGGCGGGAGCGTGGTCGGCGCGGATCCCGGTCGAGGGCGCGAGGCCGAGGGACCCGGGCGGGGCCGCCGCTATCGCCGGCCGGGCTCGTGGACCGCGAGCAGGAGGAGAAGGCCCGAGGCGAACAGGAGCAGGATCACCGTCATGCCGATGCGCTGGCTCGCGAAGAGGCCCGTGACGGTCGCCACCGCCCAGGGGCCGAGGGCCGCGGTGATGCGGCCGGTGAGCGCGTAGAGGCCGAAGAGCTCGGCCCGGGCGTCCTCCGGGGCGAGCCGAGCGAGGAGGGAGCGGCTCGCCGCCTGGGCCGGGCCGACGAAGAGCCCGAGGGCGGCGCCCACGATCCAGAAGGCGGTCTTGCTCGTGACCAGGAGCGCCACGAGCCCGAAACCGAGCAGCCCGCACAGCGCCAGCAGGATCGTCCGCTTCGAGCCGAGCCGGTCGTCGAGCGGGGCGAGCAACCAGGCGCCGAGCCCGGCGGTCAGGTTCAAGACGATGCCGAACGACATCACCTCGTGGACGTCCATGGCGAAGCTGCCGGCGGCGTAGAGCCCGCCGAAGGTGAAGAGCGTGTTCAGGCCGTCGTTGTAGAGCAACCGAGCGAGGAGGAAGCGGGCGATCGAGGGATGCGCCCGCAGGAGTGCCACGGTCCCGGCGAGCCGATCGCGGGCGGCGCGCAGGATCCGCTCGAGCGGCGCCTCGACGCGCGGTCGATCCGGCACCAGGAACGCCATCGGCAGAGTGAAGAGCACGAGGGCCGAAGCCGTGACGGGCCCCGCGATCCGCACGGGCTCGGCGGCCTCGCGGTCGAGCCCGAAGGGAGGTTCGGCCGGCAGCACGAAGACGAAGAGCACGAGCAGGAGCGCCACGAGGCCCGAGCCGTAGCCGATCGCCCAGGCGCGCCCCGACCAGAGGCCGATCCGCTCGGGTGGTGCGAGATCGGGCAGGAGCGCGTTGTAGAAGACCGCACCGAGCTCGAGCGCGGTATTCGCGAGGAGCACGAGGGCGAGCCCCGGAAGGGCCGCCTCCGGGACGGGGGTGACGAACCAGAGCCCGGCGGTGGCGAGCGCCGCCGCACCCGATGTGGCGAGGATCCAGGGCTTGCGCGGGCCGCCTTCGTCGGCGATCGCGCCACAGACCGGCGCCAGCACGGCGAGAACCAGGCCCGAGAGCGCCATCGTCCAGCCCCAGAGCTCGGTGCCGCGCACCTCGTCGCCGATCACGCCGCGGGCGAAGTAGGCCGGGAACACGAAGGTCACGACGATCGCGGCGAAGGGCGAGGTGGCGCAGTCCCAGAGCGCCCAGGCGACCAGCGCGCGGGTCGAGCCCGCGGCCGGCTTCATGCCGCGCTCCGGCGGCGAGGTGGGGCGGACCGGCACCGGCCGCTCGGCCGAGCCTCCGCCGAGGTGGACCGGACCCCGTGCCTCGCGCGGCCGTCGGGTCGCTGCCGGATCCGAGCGTCGAAAGCGAGCGCGGCGCCGCGCGGACCGCCCACTCCCTGGCCCGTGGGGCTCGATCGGTCGGGAT
>DAIOUO010000227.1:0-4137 GCA_036759485.1 Geminicoccaceae bacterium
GGGCCACCGCACCCACGACGAGCATGAGGTCGCGGCCGATCGCCAGCGCCACGAGCCAGCCGGGCACGAGGTCGTCCCGGCTCGAGGCGAGCAGAAGGCAGCCGATCAAGAGCTTGTCGGCGATCGGGTCGAGCGCCGCGCCGACCTGGCTCGGGCTCGCCCAGCGCTTGGCGACGTAACCGTCGGCCAGGTCGGTGAGGGCGGCGGCGAGGAAGAGCCAGAAGGCGAGCTCGAAGCGGTCGTACAGGAGCAGGAGGGCGAGCGGCGCGGCGCTCACCAGCCGGGCGATGGTCAGGATGTTGGCGAGCTGGCCGAGCACCGCGCGGGCGAGGGTCGCGGGCGCGGCACTCACCGCGGTGCCGCGGCCGGCGGGGCGCCCGCTGCGCGCAACTGCCATCCACCACCCTCCTCGGCGAGCAGGAGCCCGCGCCGTGCGAGACCTTCCCTGAGACGGTCGAGATCGCCCAGATGGCGCAGCACGAGCTCGGCCCGCCGGCGCTCCAGCGAGACGATCCGGACCTCGCGGATCTCCGGCAGCGTCTCCAACTCCCGCCGTATTTGAACCCAGCCGGCGAGATCGGCAAGCGGCACGACGACGGAAAGGTCGGCGAGCCGGTCGCTGCGGACGAGGCCGCCGCGCCGCCAGGTCTCGACGAGCCGGGCGGCGGCCGCCCGCGCCGCGGCCTCGACCGGATCGCCACCCGTCGCCGGGGCCTCGAGGGGTGGCGGATCGCCGCGCAGGACCCCGTTGCCGGCGAGAAAGCGCACGCTCGGGGCCGACGCCGCCCCGCTCGGCGGTTGCGCTGCCGCCTCGAGCAGGACGACCACCGCATCGGCCGCCCCGTAGCGGGCCGCGAGCCGGTCGAGTGCGGCCCGGTCGCCGGCTTCGACCGCGGCCGGCGGTAGCGTCGCGAGGTCGGCGAGATCGGCGAGCGGCAGCACGAGCCGTACGGCCCGCTCGCCGGCCGCGACGCGCTCGAAGGCCTGCCACCAGGGCTCCTCGCGTCCCCAGAGCAGGAGCTCGCCGTCGCGGCGCTCGGCCGGCACCACGAGCAGCACGGGGGCGGCGGTCGGCTGCAGCATCGCCACGCCGCGGCCGGAGAGCAGGGCCCCCACCTCCTCGGGGTCGAAGGTGACGTTCAAGGTGGCGAGCCAGCGGTTCGGCGCCACCTTCTCTTCGGCGATCTCGTAACTGCGGACGTAGCGAGCGATCGGCAGGCTCTGGACGGCGGGCAGCCGGGCCCGCTCCTCGGGCGGGACGAGCCGCTCGAGGAGCCGCCGCAGGGCCTCGCGCTGGCCGGTCTCGATGCCCTTCTGGCGGGCGGCGACGGCGTTCTCGGCGGTGACGTCGACCGGAACGCCGGTCTCGGTCCACCAGTCCTGGGCCCGTGCGCCGACCGCCACCCAGAGGGCGAGCAGGACCGGCACGAGCCGGCGGGCGGCGCTGAGCCACATGGACACGCTCCCGAAGAGGCCTAAGCTCGCGGACGCGCGCCGGCCCGCGGGCGCGCGGAACTGACCACGGGCGAGGCCATGCATCAAGGGACCGGGGGCGCCGACCGCTACCGCGAGGCGGGCGTCGACATCGAGCGCGGTGCGGCACTGGTCGAGCGGATCGCACCGCTCGCCCGCGCTACCCGGAGGCTCGGCAGCGAGGCCGGGCTCGGCGGCTTCGGCGCGCTGTTCGACCTCGCCGCCTGTGGTTTCCGCGATCCGCTGCTGGTCGCCACCACCGACGGGGTCGGCACGAAGCTCCTCCTGGCGATCGCCGCCGGGCGGCTCGAGGGGATCGGGGTCGATCTCGTCGCCATGTGCGTGAACGACCTCGTCGTCCAGGGCGCGGAGCCGCTCTTCTTTCTCGACTATTTCGCCACCGGTCGGCTCGAACTCGAGCGCGCCGAGGCGGTCCTGCGCGGGGTCGCGGCCGGCTGCCGGGAGGCCGGCTGTGCGCTCGTCGGCGGCGAGACCGCCGAGATGCCCGGGCTCTACGGCGTGGGCCATTTCGACCTCGCGGGCTTCGCCGTGGGCGCGGTCGAGCGGGAGGCGGTCCTGCCGCGGCCCGACATCCGCCCGGGGGCGGTGGTGCTCGGCCTGCCGGCCTCGGGGGTGCACAGCAACGGCTTCTCGCTCGTGCGGCTGATCCTGGCCGAGAGCGGTATCGCGCTCGAGGCGGAAGCGCCCTTCGCGCCCGGCCGCGGCCTCGCCGAGGCGCTGCTCGCGCCGACCCGGATCTATGTCCGCGGCGCGCTCGCCGCGGCGCGCACGGGCGGGGTACTGGCGATGGCCCACATCACGGGCGGCGGGCTGATCGAGAATCCGCCGCGGGTGCTGCCCGAGGGCGTGGTCCTCCGGCTCGACGCCCGGCGTTGGCCCCTGCCGCCCGTTCTGGGCTGGCTCGCCCGCCAGGGCCGGCTCGAGCGGCGCGAGCTCGCCCGCACCTTCAACGGCGGGCTCGGCCTCCTGCTCGTGGTCGAGCCGGAGAAGACGGCGGCGGTGCGTTCGGCGCTCGAGGGGGCGGGCGAGACGGTCTTCGAGGTCGGTCGGATCGAGCCCGGGGCGGGACCGCCCAGGGTGCTGCTCGAGGGGATGGAGGCGGCATGGCCCGGCGCGCCACCGCGGTCCTGATCTCGGGCTCGGGCAGCAACCTGCAGGCGCTCCTGGATGCTGCCCGCGACCCCGGCTACCCCGCCGCGATCCGGCTCGTGATCTCCAACCGCCCCGAGGCCTTCGGCCTCGAGCGGGCGCGTCGCGCCGGCGTGCCGGCGGTGGTGGTCGATCACCGCGCCTTCGCGACCCGGGAGGCCTTCGAGGCGGAGATCGAGGCGGAACTGCGGACCGCCGGGATCGAGCTCGTCTGCCTCGCGGGCTTCATGCGGGTGCTGACCGCCGCCACGGTCGAGCGCTGGCGCGACCGGATGCTCAACATCCACCCCTCGCTCCTGCCCGCCTATCGCGGGCTCGACACCCACGCCCGGGTGCTGGCGGACGGGGCGGCGGTCACCGGCTGCTCGGTTCACCTCGTGCGGCCGGAGCTCGACAACGGCCCGATCCTGGTCCAGGGGGTGGTGCCGGTGTTGCCGGACGACGATCCGGAGCGGCTCGCCCGCCGCGTGCTCGAGGTCGAGCACCGCGCCTATCCGCGAGCGCTCGCCATGCTCGCCGGCGGCCGTGTCCGGGTCGAGGGCGGACGCGCGATCCTCCTCGACGAGCGACCGGGCGAGCGGCTCGTCCTCCATCCCTCGCTCGTCCGGTAGGCTCGAGGCGCGCGACGCCGGCTCAGCGGACGATCAGAACGCTGCACCCGGCGTGTTGCGCTACCCGCTGCGAGACGCTGCCCAAGAGCGCCGCCGCGAGGCCCGTGCGACCGCGCGAGCCGACCACCACGAGATCGACGCCGAGCCGCTCGGCCACGGCCGGGATGGCGGTGGCCGGCGTACCCTCCTCGACGAGCGTCTCGACCGCGCGCACGCCCGCGGCCACGAGCCGCTCGCGCGCCTCGCGGACCAGCTCGTCGCCGGCCAGGCGCTCGCTCCGCCAGCGTGCGATCTCCTCCTCGAGCGGGATCCGCTCGGCCTCGGCGAAGGCGGCGAGCCCTTCGGGTGGCGGCTCGGGCCGGACGACGTGCAGCACGTCGATCCGGGCATTCGCGAGCCGTGCCAGATCGCCGGCCACGTCCAACGCCTTCCAGGCGGGCTCCGAGCCGTCGATCGCCACCAGGATCCGCCGCATCTCCGTCTCTCCCCGATCACGGAAGCCTCCGGGAGCGCGATCCTAGCACGGAGCGCGCCGCTCGCGAGCCCGCTTCGAGCGGGACGTGCCGCGTGCTAGGGCTCGATCGTGGAAACGATGCTCGAGACGCTCGATCGCCTGCTCCACGAGGCGCGCGGCGCCGACCCGGCGATCGACCGCGCGGTCGTCGCGGCCTTCGGCGCGCCCGAGGGCGGGGACGGCTACAGCGCCTCGCTCGAGCGGTGCGCCGCCCTGCTCCGGCGCACCCTGCCCGGCTGGAGCTGGCACGTCGGCTGGGGGCCATCGGGCGTGCTGCCTTATGCGCGCCTCCGGCACGGCGGCGAGCGGGTCAGCGCCGAAGCGCCGACCGTGCCGTTGGCTCTGCTCAAAGCGATCGTGGCGGCCGCG
>DAIOUO010000227.1:4147-5882 GCA_036759485.1 Geminicoccaceae bacterium
CGCGGCGGGCGCGACCCGCCGGCCGAGCCGCCGCCGCGCCCGGCCTGGCGGTGCTGAGCCGCCGGCTCAGCCGGTGATCTCGATGCCGGCGAAGAAGAAGCCGATCTCGGTGCGGGCATTTTCCGGGCTGTCCGAGCCGTGCACCGAGTTGGCCTCGATCGATTCGGCGAAATCCTTGCGGATCGTGCCCGGGGCGGCCTTGGCGGGGTCGGTGGCACCCATGACCTCGCGATAGCGCTGGACCGCGTTCTCGCCCTCGAGGACCTGGACGACCACGGGGCCGCTGGTCATGAAGCGGCAGAGGCTGTCGAAAAAGGGCCGCTCGCGGTGCACGGCGTAGAAGGCCTCGGCCTGCTCGCGCGAGAGTTTGAGGCGCTTCTGGGCGACGATCCGCAGGCCCGCCTGCTCGATGCGGGCGTTGATGGCGCCGGTCAGGTTGCGGCGGGTGGCATCGGGCTTGATGATCGAGAGCGTCCGCTCGACGGCCATGGCTCGGTTCCGATCGGCTGAGGGGGAGAGATGCGCCGGAGCGGCGCGCGCGCCTCCTAGCAGCCGGGCGAGGGCCTTGGAAGGGTGCGAGGCCCGGACGTGACCGGGCGGCCACCGGGTCCCGGACGCAGCCTTTCCGACGGCGCAGCGGAACTTGACCGATGGCTCGGCGTCTTCGAAAGGCCGATCGTCGATCCGTCCCTTCGATCGAGGTCCGAGCATGCGCATCGTCGTTCCGACGGTTTCCCTCCTGCTCCTCGCGGCCGCACGGGGCATCGGCGCGGAGCCGATGCCGCTACCCCCCGAACTCCTCGACCGGCTGACCGCCGGGGCGACCGCCTCGGCCGAGCTCGCGCTCGGCGACGCGGCCTTGCCGCAGGTCCAGCCCGACCCGCCACGCGGGCCGCGCGAGCTCGCCCGCTGGCTCCGCTCGCGGGTCGTCTGCTCGCTGCCCGGTCGGGCCTGCGTCCAGGGCTGAGCGGCGGCGGACGCGAGGCGGCGACCGGCCGCCCCGCTGCGGTCGGGCCGAGGTAACGGTCCGTTAAGGATTCGGTGCTACCGACGGGCCGTGATCCGGAGGTCGGACCGGTGCCGTCGCCCCCTTCGCGCCCGCACGTCCCCACCCGAGCATCCGCCGGTCGGTGGCGGAGCTTCGTGGGTCGACTCGTCCGCCTGCTCGAGCTCTCGTGGGGGTCGTTCTGCCCGCCGGCCGCCGTCGTGCGAGCCGCGCCCGCCGGGGCGTCCGGGCCGCAGCCGCGGAGTGCCGCGACGACCGCGGAGCGCAACGGTCTCGCGCCCGCGAGCCCGTCCGCGGTCCGATCACCCCCGGAGCTCCGAGCCGGACCTCTCGGGGCTCCGCAGCGGGCTCGCGAGGACCTTGTCGATTCGCCTGCCGTCCATGTCGACCACCTCGAAGCGCCAGCCCAGCGCCTCGAAGGCGTCGCCGGCCGTGGGCAGCCGTCGCAGCCGGTCGAGCACGAACCCCGCCACCGTGTGGTAGTCGCGCTCGGTCGGCAGCTCGAGGCCGAGGAGCTCGGCCGCGGCATCGATGCCCTTGGCACCGTCGAGCAGCCAGGAGCCGTCCTCGCGACGGACCGCGTCGGGCTCGGCGGAGGCGCCGGGCACGGGCAGCTCGCCGGCGATCGCGCCCAGGATGTCGGAGCTGGTCACGAGCCCCTCGCAGGTTCCGTACTCGTCGACCACGAGCAGCATGTCGAGGTCGGTGGTGCGCAGCGCCGACCTCGAC
>DAIOUO010000228.1:0-5796 GCA_036759485.1 Geminicoccaceae bacterium
GTCGATCCCCGCCGCCGCCCGCGACCTGGTCGATCGCGGAGCTGCGCGCCTGGATGGACCGCCGGTTCGCCCCGGCCTGGAACCGCGATCTCTCGCCGGTGGCGCGGATCGAGCCGGTCGCGATCACCGGGCCCGCGGGTCCCCTGCTCTGTCGGCTCTACGATCCCGGCACGGCCGCACCCGCGCCGCTCCTCCTCTGGCTGCACGGCGGCGGCTGGATCATGGGCGGGCTCGACAGCCACGAAGGGATCTGCCGGCGGCTCGCGCTCGCGAGTGCCTGCCGGGTGCTCGCGGTCGCCTACCGCCTCGCCCCCGAGCACCGTTTCCCGGCACCCTTGGACGATGCGACCACGGCGCTGCGCTTCGTGCTCGAGCACGGTGCCGCCCTCGGCCTCGATCCGGGACGTATCGTGGTGGGCGGCGATTCGGCGGGGGCCAATCTGGCACTCGCCGCGCTGTTGCGGCTGCGCGATGCGGGCGGACCGCTGCCGCGGGCGGGGCTCCTGGTCTATGGAGGCTATCGGCGACGCTTCGCGGGCGCCTCGCGTAGGCGCTTCGCCGATCCCTTCTTCCTGCTTCCGCCCGAACTCTTGGACCGGTTCTGGGCGGAGTATCTGCCGCCCGACCACCGCGACGGCTCGGATCCGCTCGCCGAGCCGCTGCTCGCCGAGCTATCGGGCCTGCCCCCGCTCGTCGTGGCCGCGGCCGGGCTCGACCCGCTGCTCGACGAGAGCCGCGCGCTCGTCGAGCGGCTCGCGGCCGCGAGCGTCCGGCACGAACTCGTGGTCTGGCCCGGCCTCGCGCACGGCACCCTGCACATGACCCGGGCCCTCGATGCCGCCGTCGTGGCGCTCGAGCGGCTCGGCCAGCGGCTCCGCCGGCTGTTCCAGGAGGATCGACCGTGACCACCACCCAGGCCTATCGGACCGCGCTCGTGACCGGCGCCTCGCGCGGGATCGGTGCCGCGATCGTGCGCGCGCTCCGCGCCGAGGGGCTCGAGGTCTGGGCGGTCGCCCGCTCGGCCGAAGCGCTCGCCGCCCTCGCGGCCGAGACCGGCTGCCGGCCGCTGCCGCTCGACGTCACCGACACGGCCGCCCTGGAGGCGGCGATCGGCCCGCTCGAGCTCGACGTGCTCGTCGTCAACGCGGGTGCCGTGAGCGCGGTCAAGCGGCTCTTCGAGATGGGCCGGCACGAACTCGACCGCATGCTCGACCTCAACGTCAAGGCGGCGTTCCACACGGTCCGGGTGGCGCTGCCCGGGATGGTGGCGCGTCGGCGCGGCCACGTCTTCCTCCTGAGCTCGATCTCGGCGCATCACCCCTACCCGGCCATGGCGGTCTACACCGCCTCCAAGGCGGCGGTCTCGATGCTCGCGCAGAACCTCAGGCTCGATCTCGTCGGCACCGGTATTCGCGTGAGCGAGCTCGCCCCCGGCCGGGTCGAGACCGACATCTATCTGGATGCGATGGGCGGTGATCGAGCCCTCGTGCAGGAGCGGCTCTATCGCGGCTTCCGCTCGATCCGGCCCGAGGAGGTGGCGCGCGTGCTGGTCGCGGCGCTGCGGCTGCCGCCGCACGTTGATCTCGCTCGCATCGACATCGTGCCGACCGACCAGGCCTTCGGCGGCGTCGTGCTCGCGCATTTGGCCGAGGCCGAAGCTCAGGGCCGCGAATCGAGCCAGCGATAGTAGGGGAGCGCGAGCCGGGCGAGGGCGGCGGAGAGGCGCGGGAGCGGGATCGGCGCCGGCTCTTCGAGCGGCAGCGGGAGATGGCGCTCCTCCTCGCCGCCCAGGAGGCCCGCGAGGTGCGGCCCGAGGGCGGTCGCGAGCGCGACGCCGCGGCCGTTGCAGCCGATCCAGGCGAAGAGCTCGGGCCCGAGTCGCAACAGGTGTGGGTGCCGGTCGGGTGTGACGGCGACGGTACCGCTCCAGGCGTAGTCGAAGCGCAGCCCGGCGAGGACCGGGAAAGCACGGCCGAGAAATGCGGCGACCCGCCGTTCGAGGCGCGGCCGTTCGGCCAGGGGAAGCGCCAGCGCCCCGCCCGACACCAGGCGGCCGTCCGCGGTCCAGCGCAGGAAGCGGAGGTCGGCCCGGGTGTCGGAGACCGCCTCGCCGCCCGGCACGACCGAGCGGCGGAGGTGCTCGCCCAAGGGCTCGCTCGCGAGCATCCAGGGCCGGAAGGGGACGAAGCTGCGCGCGAGAGCACCGGTGGCGGTACCGGAATAGGCGGCGGTGGCGAGCAGCACGCGGCGGGCCTCGACCCGGCCGCGGGGTGTGGAAAGTCGCCAGCGGGCGCCCACCCGCTCGAGGCCGGTCACGGGCGAGCGGACGAAGAGCCGCGCACCGCGCAGGATCACGGCGCGGGCGAGGCCGCGGGCGAAGGCGAGCGGGTTCAGATGACCGCCGGTGCGCGCGGCCCAGCCGCCGTACCAGGCCTCGCTGCCGAGCCGTTCGGCGAGCCGCCTCGGCTCCAGGAGCTCGACCTCGGCTCCGCGCCGCGCCCATTGCTCGAAGCGCTTCTTGCTGACCCGCTCGAAGCGCTCGGGGCTGTGGGCGGGCTGGATCCAGCCGGCCTGGACGGCATCGCAGGCGATGCCCGTTCGGCGGATCAGCTCGAAGGTGAAGGCGGCCGAGTCGCGCACCAGCGCGACGAACCGCTCGCCGCGCTCGGGACCGAGCCGAGCCACGAGCTCGTCGGGATCGGGCCGGGTGAGCGTCGGGATGACCTGGCCGTTGTTGCGGCCCGAGGCACCGAAGCCGGGTTCCTCGGCCTCGAGCAGGACGACGGCGAGGGCGGGTGCCGCCTCGGCCAGGTGCAGTGCGGTCGAAAGGCCGGTGAAGCCGGCACCGACGATCGCCACGTCCGCCTCGATCGGGCCCAGAAGGGTCGGCAGCGCCGGGCCGCGCGGCGCGGTCGCGGCCCAGAGCGAGGCCGAGAGGCCCGCATCGCGGTGCGCGTCGACCATCGGCTCAGAAGCCTCCGATCAGCGCCTTCGGCAGCCAGGTGGCGAGCACCGGAAAGGCGAGTACGAGGGCGAGGGTGAGGAGCTGAGCCGCCACGAACGGCACCACACCGCGGACCATGTGGCCGTAGCCGATCTCGGGCGGGGCGATCGAGCGGAGGTAGAAGATCGAGGGTGCCATGGGCGGGGTCAGATAGCTCGTCTGGATGACGACGACCATGAGGGTGGCGAACCAGATCGGGTCGATCTTCGCCTCGGCCAGGATCGGAAGGAAGATCGGCAGGCAGATCAGGACGGTCGAGACCCAGTCGAGGACGAAGCCCGCGAGGAAGACGATGCCGAGGAGGAGCAGCACGATGCCGAGCTGCGGCAGGCCCGTACCGACGACGAGCTCGGCCACGAGGCGGTGGCCGCCGTGCACGCGGAAGACGCCCGCGAACATCGAGCCGCCGACCACGATCAAGAGGATCATGGCGTTGACGAGCAGCGTGCGCTCGAGGCTGTCGCGCAGGACGGCGAGCGAGAGGCGGCGGTAGAAGGCGGTGAGGAGGACCGCGCCCAGTGCCCCCACCGAGGCGGCCTCGGTCGGGCTCGCCACCCCGGCGAGGATGGCCCCGAGAACGGCGGCGATCAGGAGTGCGGCCGGCACGAGCCCGGTGGCGGTGAGGGCGAGCTTTCGGGAAAGTGGCAGGGGCTCGACCGGGGCCGGCGGGCCCGCCTCGGGGCGCAGCAGGCAGAGGCCCAGGATCCAGGCCAGGAAGAGTGCCACCATGAGCAGGCCCGGCAGCAGGATCGCGGCCAGGAGCTGGCCGACCGACTGGTTGGCGACCGAGGCGTAGATCACGACGACGAGCGAGGGCGGGATCATGGTGCCGAGCGAGCCGCCGGCGCAGATCGTGCCCGAGATCAGGGTCTTGTCGTAGCCGCGGCGGAGCATGACGGGGATCGCCATGACACCGATCACGACCTCGACCGCGCCCACGATACCGGTCGAGGCGGCGATCACCGCGGCCATGGCGATGGTGGCGAGCGCGAGGCCGCCGGGCAGCCGGCCGAGCCAGACGAGCATGGCCTGAAAGAGCCGCTCGGCGATGCCCGAGCGCTCGAGCACGCAGCCCATGAAGACGAAGGGCGGCACGGCCGAGAGCAGGAAGTTCGAGGCGGTCTGAGTGATACCCGCGTAGAGCTGAAGGCCGATCTTGTCGCCGTAGAGCGGCAGGCCGAAGAGGAACGCGCAGCCCAGGAGGGCGAAGGCCACCGGCACGCCCGAGAAGATGAAGAGAAAGAGCGCCGGAAACATGAGCCCGGCCCAGACCTCGCCCGGGAGGAGTTCGCTCATGCCGGCGTTTGCCGCGCACCACCCGGCGGCGGGACGCGGGTCGGGTCTTTCACGCCGATCGCGTGGCGGATCGATTCGAGCGCGACCTGGAGGGTGAGGCCCAGCACACCGAGCGTGATACCGGCGAGGAAGGGCCAGATCGGCGGCTCCCAGCTGCTCATGTTCTCGCGCGTGCCGCGCACGTACGCGCGCCAGGCCTTGGCCCAGGATTCGCTGCAGGTGAGCCAGAGAGCCGGCAGGAAGATCAGGAGGTAGAAAGCGAGGTTGATCGCGTGCTGGAGGCGTGCGGGCAGGCGCGAGGACAGGAAGTCGATCCGGACGTGGCCGTCGCGGCGCAAAGTCCAGGCGGCGGCCAACAGGAAGATCGTGCCGTTCGTCATGTAGGTGACGTCGTTGGCCCAGATGGTCGGCGCGTTCAGGAAACGGCGAGCGACCACCTCGGCGATCATCACCCCGATCAGCACGAGGACCAGCAGCATCGCGAGGAAGGCGAGCAGGCGGCCGACTCGGTCGAGGGCGGGGAGGAGCCGGTCGAGGAGGAAGGAGGCGATGGTCGGGTCTCCTGCGCGGCGGGCCGGCCGGGGCCGGCCCGGGCACGGGCTCAATCGCGGTGGTCGACGACGAGGTATTTGGAGTTGGCGATCCAGCGGTCCTGGAAGGCGAAGATCGAATTCGCGACCCGCTCCGGCCAGGGATTGCCCGCGGCCTTGGCCTTGGCGGCCGCCTCCGTGGCCCAGGCGCGGGCAGCCTTGCGGGCCTCGGCCTGGAACTCGTCGGAGAGCCGGATGACCTCGTTGCGGCCACCCGCCATGATCTTGCCGACCGCATCGAGGTCGGCGTCGATGATCTTGAGCATGCTCTCGTGGGTGACGATCCGGGCCGCGGCCTCCATCGCGACCTTGATGTCGGGCGGCAGCTTCTCCCAGGTCTCGAGCTCGATGAGGCCCTCGAAGGCCCAGGCCGGGGCGTGGATGCCCGGGTAGACGACGTATCGCGCGATCTCGTGGTAACCTTTCGCGAAGTTCTCCGATGGCATCGAATATTCAGCCGCGTCGATCGCTTTCTTCTCGAGCATACCGTAGATCTCGGCCCCGGGCACGGTCGTGGGTGCCGCCCCGAAGCGGTCCTTGAGGACCGCGGCCCAGTTGCCGAGGGTGCGGAACTTGACGCCCTCGAGATCCCGGACCGTGCGGATCGGCACGTGGCTGTGAGCGAACCATTCCGAGGGCCCGCTGCCGAGCACGAGGGCGTGCATCTTCATGGTCTCGCGTCGGTGGCGGACCCAGAGATCGGCGCCGCCGCCGACGTAGAGCCAGGCGAGGAAGGAATCGGTGCCGAGCCCGGTCGGGAAGGTGGCGATCATGGCGTTGGTGGGATCGGCCGTGCCGAGGAAGACCGGCGGCCAGTTGGCCATCTCGACGAGCCCGTCCTCGACCGCCTCGTGCAGCTTGAAGATGTTGCCGACGGTGCCGGCCGGCAGCGGATCGATCTTCATC
>DAIOUO010000229.1:0-5766 GCA_036759485.1 Geminicoccaceae bacterium
CCCAGGCCGTGAGCGGCTTCATGGCCACCAACGGAGTGGAAGGCGGTCCGCCGATGCGGACCGCCGCCCCGCTCACCGATCTGGCCGCCGGCCGCTACGGCGCGCTCGCGATCCTGGCGGGCTTGCGCGCCCGCGACCGCACGGGCCGGGGCCAGCGCGTCGAGGCCACGATGTTGGGCTCGATGCTCTCGCTTCTGGGCTATCTCGCCCCCGAATATCTGGCGACCGGCCGGCCGCCGCCGCGGACCGGCAACGATCATCCGATCCTCGCCCCCTACGGCCTGTTCGCGACCGCGGACCGCGAGATCGCGGTGGCACCCGCGAACGAGGGGATCGTGCGCAAGCTCTTCGCGGAGCTCGGGCTCGAGGCGCTGCTCGAGGATCCGCGCTACGCCGTCAACGCCGAGCGGGTGAAGCGGCGCGAGGAGCTGCGCGCCCGGATCGAGGCGGTGCTCTCGACCGCCCCGGCCGAGGTCTGGATCGCTCGGCTCAATGCCGCGGGCGTGCCCTGCGGTCCGGTCAACAGCCTCGCCGAGGCCATGGCCGATCCGCAGGTCGAGGCTCTGGGCATGCTCCTCGAGGCCGATCATCCGGGGCACGGGCCCGTACGGATGACCGGCTTCCCGATGCGCCTCGAGGCGACCCCTTGCGCGCTGCGGCGGCCGGCCCCGGAGCTCGGCGAGCACACGGCGGAGGTGTTGGCCGAGCTCGGGATCGAGCGCGAGGGCGCGCCGCGGGGCTGACGCGGCCCGCGGGCTCGCCTAGGGTAGCGGGGTGGACCACCGTTTGCGGGAAAGCCGCGGCCGTGTCGACGGCGACGCTCTACGATCGGGACTTCTACCGCTGGAGCCTCGAGCAGGCCGAGCGGCTGCGCCGGCTCGCGGCGATGCGGGCGAACCTCGCCGCACCGCTCGATCTCGACAAACTCGCCGAGGAGATCGAGAGCTCGGGAAAGTCGCAGGCGCGGGAAGTTTTCTCCCGCTGTCTCGTCCTTCTCGTGCACCTCCTCGAGTGGCGCCACCGGCCGCAGCGCCGCTCGCGGAGCTCGCGGAGCACGATCCGGACCCAGCGGATCGAGCTCTCGCGACCGTGCCGCGAGAGCCCGAGCCCGAGGGCGCGCCGGGCGGCGGAGCTCGCCCAGGCCTGTACCGAGGCCCGGCTGCTCGCGGCAGACGAGACACGCCTGCCCCCCGCGACCTTTCCCGAGGCCCGTCCCTTCGCGATCGAAGAAGTCGAGGATCCGGAGTCCCTCCCCTGAGTCGGCGATGCGCCTGACGGCCGAGCAAGTGGCGACCATCAAGCGGCTGGTGGCCGAGGTCTACGGGCCCGAAGCCGTGGTATGGCTGTTCGGCTCGCAGCTCGATGATCGCAAGAAGGGTGGCGACATCGATCTCGTTGTGGAGGTTCCGACAGGCGCTTCGCGCGAGATCTGGTCGGAACTGCGGCTGCAACGGGCCCTCGAGGAGGCGCTGAACGAGCGCAAAGTAGACCTGGTCGTGCACTATCGGGGCGATCGCGAAGGGCCGTTCTTGCGCATCGCCAAACGAGAGGGCGTGATCCTTTGAGCGAGCTTCAGGAACTCCTCCATCAGATCCTCCGGACGCTGGCCCGGACGGGCTCGGCGCTGCAGCGGCTGCGGGCGACTCTCGCTCCCCGTTTTCCGGTGACTGCCGAGCGCCTGAAGGCGTTCGACGATGCGACGTCCATCGCAACGGACGCGATGCTCAAGCGTTTCGAGCAGCACGTGGACGCGATCCGTGCCGCCGCACGGACGATCATCCGCATCGAGGGAGAACAGGACCGGTACCGCACGCTGCGGCACGCCCTCGATCGCCTGGCGACCTTCGGCGTGGTCGAGAATGCCGATCGGGTGATCCAGCTCGTCGATCTGCGCAACCGGACGGTTCACGCCTACGCACCCGAGAGCGAGCGGCAGGCGCAGATCCTGAATGCGGTCTTCGAGGCGGTCCCCGAACTTTTGGACCTCGCTGCCCGGCTCGCGCGTTTCGTGCGCGCGGAGAAGCTCTTGCCGGCCGAGGCCGAATCGGTGCTCGCCGAGGCCGAGGCGCTCGCCGCGCCGGGCTGAGCGACGCGTTGGGCTCTGGCCCGCGGGCTCGGAGCGTGCCATCTCTGGCCACGGGCGAAGCAGTCGGATCGGGGCCCCTGGCGATGGAAACCTACCTCAACCTGATCGGCGGCAAGTCGGTGCCGGCACGCGACGGGCGAACTTACGAGCATCTCTGCCCCTCCGACGGGCGGCCCTTCGCGACCGCCCCCCGCAGCGGGGCGGCCGATGTGGACGCCGCGGTGCAGGCGGCACGCGGCGCTTTCGAAGGGGCCTGGGGACGGATGCCGGCGGTCGAGCGCGGGCGGCTGCTCTCGAAGCTCTCCGAAGCGATCCGGCGCGAGGCCGAGCCCTTGGCCGCGCTCGAGGCCCGGGATACCGGCAAGCCGATGAAGCAGGCCCGGGCCGACATCGCCGCCGCCGCCCGTTACTTCGAGTTCTACGGCGGTGCCGCCGACAAGCTGATGGGCGACACGATCCCCTTCCTCGAGGGCTACACGGTCTTCACCCTCCGGGAGCCGCACGGGGTGACCGCCCACATCGTGCCCTGGAACTACCCGGCCCAGATCTTCGCTCGCTCGGTGGGTGCGGCGCTGGCCGCCGGCAACGCCTGCGTGGTCAAGCCGGGCGAGGAGGCGGGGCTCTCGATCGTCGCGATGGCCGGGCTCGCCCGCGAGGTCGGCTTCCCCGACGGGGCTCTGAACGTCGTTCACGGCATCGGCGAGGAGGCGGGCGCGGCGCTCGCCGCCCATCCCGACATCGACCATCTCTCCTTCACGGGCTCGCCCGAGGTCGGGACCCTCGTCCAGGCGGCGGCCGCCAAGAACCATGTGGGCTGCACCCTCGAGCTCGGCGGCAAGAGCCCGCAGGTGATCTTCGCCGACGCCGACCTCGAGGCCTGCGTCCCGGTCGTGGTGACCGCCATCACCCAGAACGCCGGTCAGACCTGCTCGGCCGGCTCGCGGGTGCTGATCGAGCGGAAGGTCTACGAGGAGGTCGCCCAGCGGATCGCCGAGCGGTTCGCCCAGGTCCGGGTCGGGACCCACGCGATGGACCTCGACATGGGCGCGCTGGTTTCCGAGACCCAGCGGAAGCGGGTCCAGGGCTATGTCGACCGGGCGATCGAGGAAGGCGTGCCGGTCCTCGCCCGCGGCCGGCTCGAGCCCGGCCTGCCGGCCGGCGGCTTCTACGCCCAGCCGGTGCTGTTCGGCCCGGTGCCGCGGGCCAACCGGCTCGCCTGCGAGGAGGTGTTCGGGCCGGTTCTGGCGGCCTTCCCGTTCGAGGACGAGGCGGACGCGATCCGGCTCGCCAACGGCACGCCCTACGGCCTCGTGGCGGGCGTGTGGACCCGCGACGCTGGCCGCGGCATGCGCCTCGCCCGGGCGATCCGCACGGGCCAGGTATTCCTCAACGCCTACGGCGCTGGCGGCGGGGTCGAGCTGCCGTTCGGGGGCTTCAAACATTCCGGCCACGGTCGCGAGAAGGGCTTCGAGGCGCTCTACGGCTTCACCGCGGTCAAGACCGTTGTCGTCCGCCACTGAGCGGGCGCACACCGGCCCACCCGCGGCAGCCGCGCTCCTGCTCGTGGCCCTGGGCGCCTGCCAGCCGGCGGCGCGGCTCGAGCCGGCCGCCACGGTTCGGATCGTCCGGGCTAGCCCGGCCGAGGCCGGCGCGCGGGCAGCGGCCGCGCTGCGGGCGGCCGGCTTCGCCGTGACCGAGATCGCCGGTAGCGCGGCCCCCACTCTCCGCGGCGAGCTCGCTGCCGGGGTCGATCCGGCCTGGGCATACTGCCCGGGTATCTGGACCAGCGACCCGTTCAGCGACGTGGGCCAGTCGCGCTTCGTCCAGGCCGAGGGGCGGCGCGCCGTCGCGGTGGTGCGGACGAGCGCCCTGCCGCAGGGCACCGGTGTCGAGGTCGACCTGCAGGTGATCGGCCTCTATCGGCACGCCTTCACGGGCGACCGCGTCGAGGCGCGCTGCGGGAGCACCGGTCTGCTCGAGCGGCGGATCCTGGATGAAGCCGCGGGAATCGGCTAGCCGGGGCGGGCGAGGAGCCGAGCCATGACCGTCTTCACCCCGCCCCTTGCCGAGATGCGCTTCGCGTTGCGGGCGCTCGCCGAGGTCGAGAGCCTCGCGCGCCTGCCCGGCCTCGGCCATGCCACCCCCGACCTGCTCGATGCCGCGCTCGAGGAGGCGGGGAAGCTCGCGGCCGAAGTGCTGGCGCCCTTGAACGCGGTCGGCGACCGGCACGGTGCCGTGCTCGAGAACGGCGTCGTGCGCACCGCTCCGGGTTACAAGGAAGCGTACGCGAAGTTCCGCGAGGGCGGCTGGATGGGGGTCGTGTTCCCCGAGGCCTATGGCGGCCAGGACCTGCCCTGGACCTTGAACACCGCGCTGGCCGATCTGTGGAACGCGGCCAACATGACCTTCGAGCTCTGCCCCCTGCTCACCCAGGGGGCGGTCGAGGCCCTCCTCCACCACGGCAGCGAGCAGCAGAAGCGGCTCTACGCGACACGGCTGATCGCCGGGACCTGGACGGCCGCCATGTGCTTGACCGAGCCGCAGGCCGGCACCGATCTGGGTGCCATCCGCACCCGGGCCGAGCCGCGCGACGGGCACTTCCGGCTGTTCGGGCAGAAGATCTTCATCACCTTCGGCGATCACGACATGGCCGAGAACATCGTCCATCTCGTGCTCGCCCGGCTGCCCGACGCACCCGCCGGCACGCGCGGAATCTCGCTCTTCCTCGTGCCCAAATATCTGCCGGAGCCGGACGGCCGGCTCGGGCCGCGCAACGACTGGCGGATCCTCAAGCTCGAGGAGAAGGTCGGGATCCACGCATCGCCCACCTGCGTGGTGAGCTACGGCGAGGGTGAAGGTGCGGTGGGTTTCCTCGTGGGCGAGCCGAACCGCGGCCTGGCCTGCATGTTCACGATGATGAACAATGCCCGGCTCGCCGTCGGCCACGAGGGGCTCGGCCTTTCGGAGCGCGCCTTCCAGGCTGCCCTCGCCTATGCCCGAGGGCGCGTGCAGGGACGCGTGAACGGCTCGCCCGTGCCGATCGCGGTCTACCCGGACGTTCGGCGGATGCTCGTGCGCATGCGCGCCCAGATCGCGGCCATGCGCGGGCTCTGCTATTGGACCGCGGGCTTCGTCGATCGGGCGGCCCGCGCCGGCGACCCGGACGAGCGGCGCCGGGCGGCCGAGCGGGTGGCGTTGCTCACCCCCGTGGTCAAGGCCTGGTGCACCGATCTCGCCCAGGAGATCACCCACGCCGCGATCCAGGTCCACGGCGGCATGGGCTTCGTCGAAGAGACCGGCATCGCCCAGCACTGGCGCGACGCCCGGATCCTGCCGATCTACGAGGGCACCAACGGCATCCAGGCCCTGGATCTCGTCGGCCGCAAGCTCGCGATCGCCGACGGGCGGCTTCCCTGGGAGCTCGTGGCGGAGCTGCGCGCCGACCTCGAGACCGTGCCGGGCGAGTTGCGCCTCGCGCTGCGCGAGGCTCTCGAACGGCTCGAGGCCGCGACCCGCTACGTCCAGGCGGCGGGCGAGGAGCATCGCGGGGCCGCGGCCGCGGCGTACACGCGGCTTTTCGGCCACACGCTCGGGGGCTTCCTGCTCGCGCGGGGTGCCCGGGCGGCGCTCGCGGGGGCCGAGGGCGGCAGCACCTGGCCGGGCCTCGCACGGTTCTGGTG
>DAIOUO010000230.1:0-5726 GCA_036759485.1 Geminicoccaceae bacterium
GGATCGGGTTCGATCCCGGGCGCGAAAGCCACCGCCGTCACGGTGTCGGCGCGGGCATCCGGGTCGAGGCAGTGGAAACCGATCGCGCCGGACTCGCTCCAGCGGGCGACCGCCGCCCGGACCGCGCCCGCGAGCCTGGCATGTCGGGCGAACACCGCGGGCAGCCCCTCTTCGGCCAGCATGTCGAGGGCCTCGCGGAGCGCGAAGATCATCTGGACGGGTGGGGTTCCGTAGAAGCGTTCGTAGGATTCGGCCCCGTCCCGACCGCGCCAATCCCAGTATCGGCGCGGCTGCCCACCCGTCCTGGCGACCTCGAGCGCGCGCGGCCCGGCGGCCACGAAGGACAGGCCGGGCGGCAGCATGAGCCCCTTCTGCGAGCCCGCGACGACGACGTCGATGCCCCAGCCGTCCATCTCGAGCGGTATCGAGGCGAGCGAGGCGATGGCATCGACCACGAGCAGGGCCGGGTGGCCGACGGCGTCGAGCGCGGCGCGCAAGATCCGCGGATCGTGCCGGATACCGGTCGACGTCTCGACGTGCACCGCCAACAGGCAGCGGATCCGGCCCTCCCGATCGGCGCGCAGCGCTGCCTCGACCGGGCCGGGATCGACCGGCCGCCGCATGTCGGTCGGCACGCGGACGACACGGATCCCGAGCGACTCCGCCATCTCCGCCCACCCCGTCGCGAACCGCCCGGTCTCGGGCACGAGGACGGTCTCGCCGGGGCGGACGAGGTTGACGAGGGCCGCCTCCCAAGCGCCGTGGCCGAGGGCGGCATAAGCGTAGACACGCCCGCGGGTCCCGAGGATCCGGGCGAGCTCGTCGAGGCATCCGGCGACGAGCTCGGCGAAGCCGGGTGTGCCGAAATCGACGCTCGGGCGAGCGAGCGCACGCAGCACGCGGTCGGGAATGTTGGTCGGGCCGGGCAGCTGCACGAGCCCGCGTCCGCGGCGGATCAAGAGCGCCTCGCTCGGATCGGGGGCGACCGCAGCGACAGTGCCGACGCTTCTCCGCCCTTGCAAGCGGAGCGAAGCGCGCCGGTCGGCTGGGCGTCGATCCGACTGCCCGACGGTCGGCGGCGCACAGCCGCGGGTGGCGGAGAGCCCGGCGAATCGACCGGGATCACGGAGAACCGGTCGAGCGGCCGGAGCGATTTCCGCGCTCCGTCGGGCCGCCGACAGGGCTTGCGCGGCGGTGGTCGTGGTCCCGGGGCTCGGCGAAGTCGGCTCGTGGCCGCGATGCCGCCGTGCTCCGCGGTCGCCCCCGCCTCGGTGTTCCTCCGGCCCGTCCCGCCGGATCCGGAACGTGGCGGGCTTCGTCCGCGCGGTTCGATCGAGCGGCCGAGGAGCCCGGGGCCGAGGTGGAGCGAAGGCGAGGAAACGGACGGCAGCCACTGCGGCAAACGAGGGGGAGGTGGACCTTTTTCCTCGGACCGGCGTGCCGCGTCGCGGCGGAACCGCGGCAGAGGAATGCCGCAAGCCCACGCCCTCCTAGAGCCGGTGCGTCCCGATGGGCGGCGCGCCGGCGCGCTCCGTCGGGTACCCGGCGCGCTCCGTCGGGTACGATGTGGCGGCGGGTACGGCCCGGTGCAGGCGGCGAGCCATCCGCGAGAACGGGTCCCCTCCGACGGCACTTCCCCGCCGCGACGACGATCGGCGGGCCGTCCTCGCGCGCGGCTGTTCCGGACCTCGCTCCGCGACCGAGGCGCCCCACCCGTAGGCGCCGGACGGGTTCGATGCGTCGCATCGCGGCCGGTCCGCCCGAAGGCGCCGATTCGGGACGGCCTCGAGCGGGCCGAACCTCGATCCGCGGGGCCGGAGCGACGTAGAAAAGTCGGTCGGTTCCGTTCGGGAAGATATCGGTAACGGGCAGTTCCTCTTTCGCCTCTTCGCGTCTCCTGCGGTCCACCCTCGCCACGCTCGTCTCGGCCGGCGTGGTGGGGACGGCGAGCGAGACCGTCGACCCGACGACGATCGGCCGCACCGGACGGCCGAACGACCGGCTGGTCTGCCCGACCGGTGCCTGCGCGGCTCCGGCCGACGCGTCGGCGCCGGTCCCGGCGGTGGCGCCGGAGCGGTTGCTCGAGCTGTGGCGGGCGGTGATCGAGGCCGAGCCGCGCACGGTGATAACGCGCTTCGCCCCCTCGGGCCTGCGAGTGGTCGCGCAGCAGCGCTCGCGCCTGTCCGGCTTCGTCGACACGATCGCCGTCGAGGTGCTGCCCCTCGCCGACGGGCATTCGAGCTCCGCCGCCTACAGCCGGTCCGAAACCGGCTATTGGGACCTGGGCGTGAACACCGCTCGGCTCGAGGCGTGGATCCGGGCGGCGGTCGATCGGCTGGGGCCCGCCGCTGGCCGAGGTAGATCCGAACCGGAGCGGACCGCGATCGCCGGCGGAACCGGCCCCTCGCGGTGTCGGGGGTGCCGTGCCCGGGGGAAAAACGCGACCTCGCGAGACCTCCGCTCCCGCGACCCCGACGGATTGGCGAGCTCTTCTCCAAAGAACCGTGACCCGGGGACGGTAGGTGTTGCCGCCGGACGCGTGGTGGTCGCTGCCCGATTCCGGCCCCTCGGACCCCCAGTGACGACCCGACTCGGTACCGAGCGAACGGCCGTCGTCCAGGACGGGCACGAGGCCGGTCGGTTCACGATCGAAGCGGATCGGCTTCACTTTGCGTGGCGTCCCGGCCGTTCACGGCTCGTCCGAGGGGCCGCTCGGCTCGATCGAAGCCGGGGAGACTATCGATCGACGCCGGGGAGGCGATCCGGAAGCATATCTCGTGGACGAACACGTTCCGCAAGGCCCTCTCCAAAAAAGCTCGACGCCGAGATCATCGGTAAAGACAATCGTTGCCGACTCGGACAGTGGCTGTACGGGCGGGGAAGAGCGAGGTACGGACCGCGGCTCGAGTTCGAGGCGGAGGTCGACAACTCCCGACCATTCCGCGTCCAGGCCGGCGAGCTCGCGCTCCGGATCGACAGGGGCCGAGACGAGCGGGTCGCACGACCGAGCGCAGACGAACGTCCCTTCCCGCTCGCATGGCGCACGGTCGGAGCGGGTATCATCCGCTGCCGGGGCGCGCGCCCGAAAGCGGGAACTCGGCCGGTCGTGGCGGCAAGGGGTGCGAGCCGACACGCGCTCCGCGGCGGGTCGGTCCGTCCGACGGCGGTGAGCGGCGAGCCGTGCGTCGGCCCGCGGCGGGCCCGGTCGATCGCTTCCGGCCGAGATCGCGGCGCGGCGTTCCGCATGTCCCGGCCGCACGATATTCGGCTCGTGTCCACTTTTCGTTAACCGATTTTCGTCAGAAACGGACGAGCGCTCGACGGGTGCGAGCGTGCGGAGACCTCCGGCGCTCGACACTCCGGCGTATACCGGACCGGCTCGCCTGGACGTGGAGGTCTCGGCGCGGCGGGTCGACGAGGCGGAGCTCTTTGGAGGATAGGGCGATGCGTGAGCCCAAGCGCGGCGCGTTCGGCCAGCTGCGCCGGCCCATGGCCGGGGTAGGGGCCTTCCTTCTCTTCTTCCTCGCGTGGGAACTCACCGTACGCGCGCTCGCGGTACCGGATTATCTCCTGCCGCCGCCCTCGATGGTGGCGGTCGAGTTCGTCGGCCGCTGGCCTCGGGTGCTCGACGCCGCGCGGGTCACGGGCTCGGAGATCCTCGCGGGCTATCTCCTCGCGATCGCGGTGAGCCTCCCCCTCGCGCTTCTGATCGCCGGCTCGAGGTTGGTCGAGCGTACGGTTTATCCGTTGATCGTGTTTCTCCAGATCGTGCCCAAGATCGCGATCGCCCCCCTTTTCATCGTCTGGTTCGGCTTCGGCTTCGCACCGAAGCTCCTGCTGGTCTTCCTGCTCTGCTTCTTCCCGATCGTCGTCGGAGCGGTGGCCGGCTTCAAGGCACTCGACCCCGATGTGATGGACCTGGGCCGCTCGACCGGGGCGAGCCCCTGGCGCCTGTTCCTCGCGATCCGTCTGCCGCAGGCCCTGCCCGAGCTGTTCACCGGCCTCAAGGTCGGGGCCGCCCTCGCCGCCACGGCCGCGGTCGTGGCCGAGTTCGTCGCTTCCAATCGCGGTCTCGGCTACCTCCTCCTCGAGTACAACGGCAACCTCGAGACGGCGATGGTCTTCGCCGTCGTGATCCTGCTCTCGGCGATGGGACTGGCGCTCTACGGATCGGTCGAGCTGCTCGAGCGGCTCGCCATCCCTTGGCACGCCCGACAGCGGGGGACCGGCGAACCGCTTCCCGGAGCCTGAGCCTCGATGTCCGGCCGGCCGCATCTCGGCGCGCGTGCGCCAGAGGCTGTAGGCCACTCCACCCACGAGGACGGCGAGGATCGCCACCAGCGAGAGCGCGGCCGGAACCTTCTCGACACCGAGCAGGAGGGTCGCGAGGATCTTGCCGCCGATGAAGACGAGCACGAAGGCGAGTGCCGTCTCGAGGTAGCGGAAGCGGGCGATCGTCCCCGCGAGCGGGAAATAGAGTGTACGAAGACCGAGGATCAGGAAGATATTCACGGTACAGACGATGAACGGATCGGCCGTGATCGCGAAGATCGCAGGCACACTGTCGAATGCGAAGATCTAGTCGGCGACCTCGATCTTCACGAGAGCCAGAAACGGCGGCGTGGCGTAGAGGGAACCGCGGCGAGAGGGCGGGTCGGTCAAACGGACGAACGAGCGCTCGCCGCAAGGCGTGTGGGCGAGCGGCGGCCGGCGCTCCGCAAAGCGGACGCGCCACCGCCCTGCGGCCTCGGCCTCCTCGGCGCTCGTCGTCGGCATCTTCACCCCGGTGAGGACGGGGAACAGAGCGAACAGCTGGAGCACCCGGGCGAACCCTTCGAGCAGCACGGCGCCCGGGCCGATCACGAGGGCGCGGAGAACGACGACGCCGAACACGCCCCAGAACGATACGCGGTGGCGGTAGCGCGCCGGTACGGCCAAACAGGAGAAGATCAGCGCGGCGACGAAGATGTTGTCGATCGCGAGCATCTTCTCTCCGGCGAAACCAGAGAAGTAGGCGAGGCCGGCCTCCGCACCGAGCCGCTACCTCACCCGGCCTCCGAAGAGGAGGCCGAGTGCGACGTAGAAGGCGGAGAGCAGCAGGCTCTCGCGCGGGCCGATGTCGCGCCGCTCGCGGTGCGGCACCCCGAGATCCGGCACCGAGCGCAGCGCGACCAGCGCCGAGAAGGACAGCCGAAGCCAGCCGGCCTTGGCGAGGAAGGGGCCGAACAGGATCGTGTCGATCGCGACCAAGAACCCCTCCGTCGGCGGCTATCGCGCGCCTCCGACATCGCGTGGGGTACGACCCGCCACGCCGGAGGGGCTCGGCTGCGCCGGTGGGAGGACACGGGCCCGCGGCGCCCCGCGTCAAGGCGTGGGCGAGACCCGCCGCGGCCGTTCGACCGGCCCTCCCCGGCCGGAGGCTCGACGGACGGGCCGCATCCGCAGTCGACGAGAGCGGCTTCGCCCGCTCGGCGGAACCCCCTCGTGCGCGGGCACGACCGAGGAGGCGAACCGGCCGGCGGTGGAGGTTCGCTCCGGCAACGCCAGGGGAGGCTCTTCGCGCCGAGCGTGCGACGGTCGGAGCGAGCCCCGGTGACGGCGCGGACCCGCTCCGGCGACGCGCGACGGCGTTTCGCGTCGCCTCCTCGCCGACCGAGCCCGGTCGGGTGGCGGGCGAGACCCGCCGCGGCCGTTCGACCGGCCCTCCCCGGCCGGAGGCTCGACGG
>DAIOUO010000231.1:0-5714 GCA_036759485.1 Geminicoccaceae bacterium
GCTCGGGCCAGGCGATCCGGGCCGAGAAGCGGGCCGGCTCGGCGAGCGGGACGAAGGGGGGTTCCGCCCCGCCTTCGAGGAGGTCGAGCCGGGCCGCGAGCGCGAGACCGAAGCGGCGGGCGAGCGCGGAACGCGGTAGGCGGCGCAAATCGGCGATCGTCCGCAGCCCCAGCCGGCGCAGGGCCTCGCCGGCCTCCTCGCCGGGTTCCAGGGCCTCGACCGGGAGAGGGTCGAGCGCCCGCGGGTCCGGCAGGATCCCGCCCGGGCCGAAGCGGGCCCAGATCCGCGCGGCGAGCCGGCGGTCGGCGAGTGCCGCCCGCTGCTCGAGCCCGAGCTGCTCGAACGCTCGACCGACCGCGGCCAGGAGCCCCGCCTCCCCGCCCCAGAGATGGGCGCAGCCGAGCACGTCGAGCATCAGCCCCTCGGTGCCGTCGACCGCGACCCTCGGGCTCCAGCGCGTGCACCAGAGGGCGAGGGCCTCGAGCGCCCGGGCGTCCTCCTCGGGGGCGGCGGGCAGGACGCGCAGCCGCGGGCAGGCGGCCCGCGCATCGGTGAGCCGCAGACCGGGGACGAGCCGCAGCGTCGCGGCCGCCGGGTTGACCGCGAAGAGACGCGGGCCGCCCACCGCGGGGGCGACGAGCGCGAGCGGCTCAGCCTCGGGCCAGGGCCCATCGCTGCGCCGGGCCAGGAGCCGCAGCCTCTGGATCGGCCAGCGTGGCAAGAGGATGGAGAGCCAGCGTCCGCTCATCGACCCGTACCTCCGCGACGCCTTCCGCCCCGTTCCTCGCCCGCCGCAGCTCGAGCCGCAGCCCGGGCGACCCCTCGCCCACCGGCAGGGGTGCCACCCACCAGCGGGTCGAAGCGGCACTCGGGCTCGGGTCGGCGGCCGGGCGCAGCAGGAGCCCGAGCCCGCCGCCGCGCTCGACCGCGAGCTGGAGGCGACGGGTGAGGCCGAGACCGGCCCGGGCGAGCTCGGCCACCACCACCGAGGCGGCCGGCGAGGCGAGCGCCTCCTCGACCGCGCCGGCGAGCGCCGTCGCGTGGGGGGCGCGTACGAGCAGGAGCCGGCCGGGATCGATCCCGCGGGCGACGAGCCCGGGCGGCCAGGGCAGGCCACGGGCCGAGACCCCGGCCTCGTCCAGGCACCAGACGAGCAGGCCCGGCCGATCGAGCCCCGCTCTCACGATCGCGAGTGCGAAGAGCGTGGCGGCGGGCCCGGCGAGCTCGTGCAGCGCGGCACGGGCGAGCCCGTCCTCCCCCAACAACCGGTCGAAGGCGGGGCCGAGCCGGACGGGTGGGATCGCGAGACCGGCGCCTCGGCCCTCGAGGGCGCGGATGCGGGCGCGCAGGGCCGCGAGCCGCCCGGCACGATCGGTGGGGAGCGGCGTTTTGTTCATGCTTCGTTCTTAGTTCTGTTTTTGTTCTAGAACAAGATCCGACCCGCCTCTCGGGGGACGGGCCGAGGCCGACACCGCCCCCGCTGGAACGGAGCCGGCTCAGCCCGCGGGCGGGCGCCGGCCGAGCCCGCCGCGGGCGAGCGCCAGGAGGCTCGCGAGGAACGCGCCGTCGAGCAGCCGGAGCGCGCCGACGAAGGCGAGCGCCCCGGCCCCCACCTCGACCGCGAGCCGGGCCGGGGGCGGCAGTCCGGCGGTAGCGAAGCGCTCCAGCAGAAGCAGGACGAGCGCCATTGCCCCGGTGGCCGAGAGGGAAGGCACGAGATCGCCGGCGAGGGTGCGGACGCCGAGCCCGAGGCGTGCGGACAGGAGGCCCGCCACCGCGCGCAGGCAGACGAACTGGACCAGGGCGCGGGCGAGGAGCGCCGGCAGGAGACCCACGGGTGCCAGCACGGCGGTGGCGGCGGCCGCCGGCGCGAGCACGAGCGCGTTGGTCGCGAGCGCGCTCTTGGCGTGCCCGGCGGCGATCAGGATCTGGCCTCCGACCGAGGCGAGGGCGACCGCCAGCCCCGACAGCGCGAGCAACCGCAGCGCCGGGACCGCCTCGAGCCAATCCTCGCCCAGGAGCACGGCGATCAGCGGCTCGGCAACGAGCGCCGTGCCGAGAAAGGCCGGCAAGCAGACCAGGGCGGCGAACTTGAGCGCCCGGCGAGCCGCCCGGATCTGCGACTCGCGCGCGTCCTGCAACCGTGCCAGGACCGGCAGCGAGAGGTCGGCGATCGAGCCGCCCGTCAGCATCGAAAGCGACTGCACGAGCCGCTCGCCGACATAGAAATGGCCGACCGACGCGGCCGGCAGGAAGACGCCGAGGACGAGGCCCGCCGCACTCGCTGCTGCGTTCGGCAGCGCCTGGCCCATGACCGGCACGGCCACGAGCGCGAGCTCCCGCAGCTCGGCCCGACCGAACCGGGCGTGGGGGCGGTGGCCGCTCGCGACGAGCACGGTGGTCGCGCTCACGACCGCGTTCAGGAGCTGGACCGCGACCAGCGCCCAGGCCCCGAACCCGTCGAGAGCCAGGGCGATGCCCACGAGGTAGGAGAGCGTGGTGGCGAGGAGCGCCCGAAGGGCGAGGCCACGATAGTCGAGCCGGCGCCGCAGCAGACCCACGCAGACATAGGTCACGGCATGGACGAGGCAAACGGGCGCGAGTGCCCAGAGGATCGGCGCGAGGTCGGGCTTGGCGGCGAGTGCCGCGATCACCGGTGCCGCCACCGCCACCAGCTGGGCGGCGAGGAGACCGATGGCGAGGTTGGCCCAGAGGGCGGTGTCCAGATGCCGCTCGGTCGGCCGCGGATGCTGGATGATCGCTTCGGCTAGACCGAAGCGAACGACCAGCACGGCGAGCGTGACGGTGACCGTGCCGATCGCCACGAGACCGAACTCGTCGGGACCGAGGAGGCGGGCCATGACGAGGGTGAAGAGGAAGGTCAGCCCCTCGCCGCCCACGATCTCGACGAACCGCCAGAGGGCGCTGCGCGCGACGACCGCGCTCCCGACCGGCAGCGGCACCTCTCCCGCGCCGTCGGGCACCTGCCGGGACGACCCGCCCATCCGGATCAGCCGCGCCCGGGCCGGGACGGGTCGGATCGCGGACCCGTTTCGCCGGGGCGCGTGATCACCCGGCCGGTCCGGCGGCGGCATCGGACGCGGAGGCCGACCGCAGGAGTCGGCCGGTCCTGCGCCACTCGCGGGCCGCGGCGTAGACGGCGAGGGTCCGTCGAGCGATCTCGCCCCAGCTCGGTATGCCGGCGCGCAGCTCGGCCATCGCGCGAGCGAGCGGGACCAGCTGCTGGGGTCGCTCGGCGAGGTCGGCGAGCAGGCGGGCGAGCGCCTCGACGTCCTCGGGCGGGAACAGGATCCCACCGCGACCGCCGCCGAACAGCTCGGCGAAGCTCGGGATCGCGCTCGCCACGACCGGACGCCCCGAAGCGATCGCCCCCATCGCGACCCCGCTCGCGTCGATCAGTCGGTAGGGCAACAACAGGGCGTCCGCCTGCGCCACCAGTCGCGCGACCTCCGCGTCCGCCACGTAGCCGGGACGCAGATCGACGATCTCCGCGAGCCCCTCGCGTGCGATCAGCTCGCGGAACGGGGTCAGGTCCATGAAGACCCTGCCCGCGATCGTGACCCTGAGCCGCGCGCGATGCCGGGCCGGCAGCCGGGCCAGGGCGGCGAGCAGGATGTCGATGCCCTTGTACGGCTTGATGGCGCCGAACATCAGGAGCTCGAGCGGCCGATCGTCCGTGATCGGTCGCGGCGGGTCGGTCGTGCCGAGGTCGATCGGGCCGCTCGGAACGTGATGGACGCGCTCGGGCGCGTGGCCGGCGGCGATCATCCGCGCGCGGGCCTCCGAGGTGTGGACGATCAGCGCGTCGACCGAGGCCAAGAAGCGCTCGAGGCCCCATACCACCGGGCCACCGCGGGTACCGTTGTAGGGCCGCGAATCGTGCACGGTAAACACTACCGGCACACCGCGCCGCGTGAAGCGTTCGACGAGCCCGCGGTCGAGCAACGGCAAGGGAGCCCACTGGATGTGGAGGACGTCGACCCCCTCGCGCTGGAGGAGGCGCGCCATGGCGGCGAGCCGCGGGCCGTGCTCCAGTCCCTTGACGAGCGAGACCAGCGCCTCGGGCAAGGCACGACCCAGCCGGCCGCTCCCCAAGGGGTAGAAATGCCCGACCTTGTCGATGCCGGGGTCGGCCGGCGGCCTGCCGCTCATGCCCCAGAGCCTGACCCGACAGCCGATCTCGCCGAGCCCGCGGGCCAGGGCCTCGTCGTAGGGCGGCGTGAAGTCGCCGGGGTCGACCAGGGCGACCCGCAACCCGCCGCCGGGACGATCGGCGCTCGCGGTCTCGGCACCGCTCTGTGGGCGCGTCGGGCTCTCGACGAGCATCGTCGGCACCTCGGCGAAAACAGGCTCGGGCGGCGGGATCTACCTTTGCCCAGGCGAAACGACGGCGATCGGCGCTCGATGCGAGCGATACGCTCCGCGCGAGCGACCCTGTCAAGCCGGCTCGGCGGCGACACACGCGAGGCGAGTGCGGTCGCCTCCGGCCCCGCGTGCCGGCCCTCCGGGCCCATCCGGGCCGCGCCTTGCGCCTGCCGGTCGGGCGCGCGACCATCGGTCGCCACCACCGGACCGGAGCCGGCGCCGTGCGTGATCTCGCCCGACGCATCGCCCAGGGCGCGGGCCGCGAGCCCGCCGACCTCGTGATCCGCGACATCCGCTTGCTCGACCTCGTCACGGGCGCGCTCCTCCCCTCCGACATCGCCATCACGGGCGATCGGATCGTCGGCACCCTCGAGCGGTACGAGGGCGAGCGGGTGATCGAGGGCCGCGGTCGGATCGCCGTGCCCGGCTTCGTCGACACCCACCTCCACGTCGAATCCTCGCTCGTCACACCGGGCGAGCTCGAGCGCTGCGTGCTGCGGCGCGGTGTCACGACCCTGGTCTGCGACCCGCACGAAATCGCCAATGTGCTCGGGGTCGAGGGCATCCGCTGGGTCCTGAACTGGGCCTCCGCCCTCGCCCTCGATCTGCGCGTCCAGCTCTCCTCCTGTGTGCCGGCGACCACGTTCGAGACGGCAGGTGCCCGACTCGAGGCCGAGGACCTCCTGCCGCTCCTCGCGGATCCGAAGGCGCTCGGGCTCGCCGAGGTCATGAACTTTCCGGGCGTGCTCGCGGGCGATCCGGGCCTTGTGGCCAAGCTCGAGGCCTTCGCCGGCCGACCGATCGACGGCCACTGCCCGCTGCTTTCCGGCAAGGCACTCTGCGGCTACGCCGCCGCCGGCATCCGTACCGAGCACGAGGCGACCGGCCTCGGGGAAGCGCTGGAAAAGCTGCGCAAGGGCTTTCGGGTCCTGATCCGCGAGGGTTCGGTCTCGAAGGACCTGCACGCTCTCGCCCCCCTGATTTCGGCCGACACGTCACCCTTCCTCGCCTTCTGCACCGACGACCGCAACCCGCTCGACATCGACGAGGAAGGGCATCTCGACTTCTTGATCCGCGAGGCGATCCGAACGGGTGCGCCCGCGCACCACGTCTATCGCGTGGCGAGCTGGTCGGGAGCACAGGCCTTCGGCCTCGCCGACCGCGGCTTCCTCGCACCCGGCCGGCGCGCCGACATCGTGCTGCTCGACGATCTCGAGACCTGTGCGGTCGCCGAGGTGATCGTGGGCGGCCGGCCGGCCGCGGAAGCGCTCGCCGCCCGCCCGGCGGGCCCCGAGCCGGTCGGTCGGCGGAGCGTGCGGATCCGGCGG
>DAIOUO010000232.1:0-5713 GCA_036759485.1 Geminicoccaceae bacterium
CGGCCGACGTCAGCCGACGTGGCTTCGGGTCAGACGGTGGAAATCGTCGAGCAGCGTGCGCGTGACCGGACCCGTCTGATAGGTCAGATCGTCGATCGCACGCACCGGGGTGATCTCGGCGGCCGTTCCCGTGACGAAGATCTCCTGGGCGCCCGCGAGTTCCTCCGGCTTGATGTGCCGCTCGATCACCTCGATGCCGCGCGCCTTGGCGAGATCGATCACCGTGCGGCGGGTGATGCCGTTGAGGAAGCAGTCCGGCTTCGGTGTGTGCAGCTTCCCGTCGATCACGAGAAAGATGTTGGCGCCCGTGGTCTCGGCCACGTAACCTCGCCAGTCGAGCATCAGCGCGTCACCGAAGCCCTTGGCCTCGGCAGCGTGTTTGGAAATCGTGCAGATCATGTAGAGGCCGGCGGCCTTGGCATGCACGGGAGCCGTGTTCGGCGCCGGTCGGTCGTAGACTGCCCGCGTCAGGCGCAGGTCCTGGTAATAGGCTCCCCACTCCCAGCAGGCGATCGCCACGTTGATCCGCGAGCGCTGCGCCGAGACGCCCATCTGTTCCGAGCCGCGCCAGGCGAGCGGCCGGACGTAGCAGTTCTTGAACCCCATCTTGGCGACGGTCGCGGCCTTGGCGGCGTCGAGCTCCGCCACCGTGTAGGGGATCTCGAAGCCCAGGATCCGCCCGCTGTCGATGAGCCGCTGGCTGTGCTCGCTGCTCTTGAAGATCCTCCCCTCGTAGCAGCGCTCCCCCTCGAACACGCAGCTGCCGTAGTGCAGACCGTGGGTGAGGACGTGGACCTTGGCATCGCGCCACGCCACGAACTCGCCGTTGAACCAGATCCAGCCGTCACGGTCGTCGAAGGGAACGAGCTCGGCCATCGCGGCGTTTCCGGGGGTTTGTACGTGGCCCGTCTGTGAAATTCGGGATTGCCTTCGCTAACATCGCCCACCATAAGTGTCAATGTGAGCCCGGGCACGACGGTTCCCTCGGGCGGCATGGTCCCCCGTGCCAGCCCCTTGTTCCTGCGCGACGAGGAGCTCGACCGCGCGCTCGAGCTCCTGCTGCTCGCCGGGCACGGACTGGCCGCGTTGCGTCCGGCGCCGCCGGTTCGGCGCGGGCTGGCGGAGGCCGAGCTCGAGCTCCTCTGGCTGATCCACAGGAGGCCCGGGGTGAGCGCCGCCGAGCTGGGCCGGCTCCTCGGCGCCGCCAAACAGTCGACCTCGAGGCATCTTCGAGCCCTCGAGGACGCCGGCTTGCTCTCTCGCGAGGCGGACGGAGCCGACCGCCGGCGGCGGGCGCTGCGCCCCACGCCAGCGGGCCTGGAACTCGTGACCGCGCTCGCCGAGCGCCGGCGGCTCGCGCTCAGGCGGGCGTTCCAGAGGGCGGGGGCCGAGGCGGTGGCGGGCTTCCAGCGCGTGCTCGGCGAGCTGGTGGAGGGGCTCGGCCGCCGTGCCGCGGGGCGCCCCTCGAGCTGAGGACGATCGTGGTGGCGAGCGACGGCTTCCACGTGCTGGTGGTCGACGACGATGCCCGTCTGCGCGAGCTGTTGCAGCGCTATCTCGTGCAGAACGGCTATCTCGTGTCGGTCGCGGCCGATGCCGCTGCCGCGCTCGCTGCCCTCGATCGGATCGCCTTCGACATCATCGTGCTCGACGTGATGCTTCCCGACCGCGACGGCACCGAGCTCACCGCCGCGCTGCGGAGCCGTCGCGACGTGCCCATCCTGCTCCTGACCGCGCGCGGTGAGCCGGAAGACCGGATCCGCGGCCTCGAGGCCGGAGCCGACGACTATCTCGTCAAGCCCTTCGAGCCGCGCGAGCTGCTCTTGCGGATCGCGAGCATCTTGAGGCGGGCCCCGGGCGGCACGGAGCCGACCGCCGTCCGTTTCGGGCCCTTCCGGTTCGATCCCTCGACCCTCGAGCTCACCCGCGACGGCGAGCCCGTCCGGCTGACCGCAGGCGAAGCGGCCCTGTTGCGCTGCCTCGCCCTGCAGCCGGGGCGGGCCCTCAGCCGCGCCGAGCTCGGTGCCCGTGCGAGATTGAGCGGCTCCGACCGAGCCGTGGATGTCCAGATGGTGCGACTGCGGCGCAAGCTCGAGGAGGATCCGCGCCAGCCGCGTTGGCTCCTGACGTTGCGCGGCGCCGGCTACGTGCTCCGGACGGGGAGTTGAACGCGGTGGGGCGGATCCGCCGCTTCATCGACCGCACGCTCGTCCCGCGCTCCCTGTTCGGCCGCTCGCTGCTCATCGTGGTGGCGCCGGTCGTCCTCCTGCAGCTCGTCCTGACCGTCATCTTCTACAACCGACACTGGGACGTGGTGACCCGTTGGCTCGCGAGCGGCGTCGCGGGCGAGGTCGCCCTCCTCGTGGAGCAGCTCGAGGCGACGTCCGACCCCGAGGCGCGCCGAGGACTTCTCGACCTGGCGCGGCGTCGGCTCGACCTTCGCCTCTCCTTCGAGCCCGGTGCCCGGCTCGAGAGCGCCGCCCGGGCCGCCGGCCTCGACCGCGGGATCCTCCAGCACATCGACAACAAGATCCTGGAAGCTTTCACCGAGGCCCTGGAGCGGCCTTTCCTGGTCGATCTCCGCCCGGCCGAGAGCGATCGGATCGCGGTCTACGTCGAGCTGTCGGACGGTCTTCTCCGCGTGCTCGCTTCGCGCAAGAGGGTGACGGCGACCTCGACGGGGCTGCTCTTCGCTTGGATGGTGGGCGCGTCTATCGTCCTCCTCTTGATCGCCGTGCATTTCCTGCGCCTCCAGGTGCGGCCGATCCGGCGGCTCGCGCGCGCGGTCGAGAGCTTCGGGATTGGCCGTGATCCAGGGCCCTTCCGACCGCAGGGGGCGGCCGAGGTCCGCGCCGCGGCGCACGCCTTCAACCAGATGCGAGAACGGGTGAACCGCCACCTCGCCCAGCGGACCGAGATGCTCGCCGCCGTCAGCCACGATCTGCGCACCCCGCTCACCCGCATGAAGCTCGAGCTCGAGCTCCTAGGAGACGACGCGGACCCGGTGGTCGCCGGTTTGCGCTCGGACGTCGCGGAGATGGTGCAGCTCGTCGAGGACTATCTGAGCTTCGCCCGAGGCGAGGGTCGAGAGAGCATCGAGCCCACGCCGCTCGCCCCGATCCTCGAGAGCATGCGCGAGCGCGCAGAGCGGAGCGGCCTCGCAGCCGAGGTCCGCGCCGATCCGGACATCACCCTGCCCGTTCGTCCGCTGGCCTTCCGGCGCTGCCTCGCCAATCTGGTCGACAATGCCTGCCGGCATGCGCGCTGGGTCGGGATCACCGCCCGCCGCAGCGCCCAGCACGTCGAGATCGCCGTCGAGGATGACGGCCCGGGAATCCCCGAATCGCAACGCGAGCGGGTGTTCCAGCCCTTCGTCCGGCTCGATCAATCGCGCTCGCGAGAGACCGGCGGCGTCGGGCTGGGGCTCACCATCGCCCGCGACATCGTGCTCGGCCACGGTGGCGAGATCAGCCTGCACGCCTCCTCGCGCGGCGGGCTCAAGGCCTTGGTGCGCCTGCCCCTCTGAGGCTCCGTAGCGAAGCGTGAGGGACCGGGCGGGCCGCGGCCGCACCGCTCTTCAATGCGCGTCGGCCGGCTCGAGCGACGCCTGACGAGCGGCGAAGAGGGCGAGGGAGCGGGTCGGAGCGACCCCGACCAGCCTCCCGTCGGCGGTGAAGACTGCGTAGACGGTCTCGCCGTCCTCGCTCACCGGCTTGACGTAGGCATCCGGCCCGATGGCATCCGGCGGCCCGACCGCGTCCGGTGGCCCGACCGCGTCCGGCGGTCGGACAAGCACCGATCGTTGCCGGGAACGGCGCTGCATGGCAACAGGACCTCGTCGAGACCGCGTCGCGACCCGGGGCGTCCTGGCCGCCACCGGCCGCTGGCGGGATTCGAGCGCGATCGGATTGACGAAACGTTAGCAGCGAGCCCCGAACCACCCATGCGGCGTTCTCTGCAGGCTCCCGAGCCTCCGCTCGTGCTGGCCTCCGCGAGTCCGACCCGGGCCGCGCTCCTCGAGGCGGCCGGCCTCGTCCTCACCCGGGTACCACCTTCGGTCGATGAGAGCGCAGCACTCGCGGCCCTGCGCGCGGAGGGCGCTTCTGCGGAAGACGCCGCCACCACACTGGCCGAACTCAAGGCTCGTTCGGCAGGAGGACGGGCGCCGACGGGGAGCCTGGTGCTCGGTGCCGATCAGATCCTCGAGCTCGACGGCGCCTGGCTCGAGAAGCCCGCCGACCGCGCAGCGGCGGGTGCCCAGCTCGCGAGCCTGCGCGGCCGAACCCACCGCCTCGTCTCGGCGGTCGTAGCGGTCAAGGACGGTGCTCGCCTCTGGCATGCGGTCGACGAGGCCGAGCTCACGGTCCGGCCGTTCTCCGATGCGTTCCTCGACGCCTATCTCGACCGCTGCGGCGCGAGCGTGCTGGGCTCGGTCGGCGCCTACCGGATCGAAGGAGAGGGCGCCCAGCTCATGGCCCGGATCAGGGGGAACCATTTCACCATCCTGGGCCTGCCGCTCCTGCCCCTGCTCGCCTTCCTGCGCGAGCAGGGTGTGCTGCTCTCCTGAGGTCGGCCGTGCTGGTCGTGGGGCTCACCGGCTCGATCGCCATGGGCAAGAGCCACGCCGCAAAGCTCTTCCGCGCCTTCGGAATCCCGGTGTGCGATGCCGACGCGCTGGTGCACGATCTGTTCTCCCCGGGCGGTGGCGCCGTGGGCCCGGTCGGTAGGGCCTTTCCGGAGGCTTTGGACTCCATGGGCGGGATCGACCGCCGCAGGCTCGGCCGCATCGTGCTCGGCGAACGTGCGGCGCTCCGCCGGCTCGAGGCGCTCGTGCATCCCCTGGTGCGCGAGGCTCAGCGGCGCTTTCTCCAGGCTCAATGCCGGGCGGGTCGCCCGATGGTCGTGCTGGACATCCCGCTCCTGTTCGAGACCGGTGGCCTCTCGCGGGTCGACCGCGTGGTCGTGGTGAGCGCCCATCCGCTCGTCCAGGAGCAGCGCGCGCTGCGGCGAGAGGGGATGACGCCGGCCCGTCTCGCGGCGATCCGCGCCGAACAGACCCCCGACTGGGTGAAGCGCCGGAGCGCCGATTTCGTGATCGCCTCGGGCGCCGATCGCGGTCGCACCGCCGAGGCAGTGGCGACCATCGTCCATCGGCTGCGGAGCGAACGCGGCCGGGTCTGGCCAGAGCGCTGGCTCGGCGCGTCCCGGGCGGGCGGGAGACGGGACTGATGCTGCGCGAGATCGTCCTCGACACCGAGACCACGGGCCTCGAGCCGGCCGAGGGCCACCGCATCGTCGAGGTGGCCGCGGTCGAGTTGCTCGACCATCTGCCGAGCGGGCGGACCTTCCAGAGCTATCTCGATCCCGAGCGGGACGTGCCCGAAGAGGCGCGCCGGGTCCACGGCCTCACCCGCGAGTTCCTGCAAGGCTACCCGACATTCGCCGAGGCCGCCGAGGAGTTCCTCGGCTTTCTCGGCGACAGTCCGCTCGTGATCCACAACGCGTCGTTCGATCTCAAGTTCCTCAATGCCGAGCTCGCCCGGATCGGTCGCGAGCCTCTCCCTTCCTCGCGGGTGATCGATACGCTCGCCCTCGCCCAACGGCGGTTCCCGGGTGCCCCTGCCAGTCTGGATGCGCTCTGCCGACGCTTCGGCGTCGACGCGAGCGCGCGGACGGTCCACGGCGCGCTCCTCGACTGCCAACTCCTCGCGGA
>DAIOUO010000233.1:0-5706 GCA_036759485.1 Geminicoccaceae bacterium
CTGCGCTTGCGTCGTGACGTCGAGCGCGGTCGTGGGCTCGTCCGCGATCAACAATGCGGGCTCGAGCACGAGCGCCATGGCGATCATGATGCGCTGCCTCTGCCCACCCGAGAGCTCGTGCGGGTAGGCGCTCGCGATCCGCTCGGGATCGGGCAGCCGCACCTCCTCGAGGATCCGCTGGATGCGCCGCAGCCGCTCGGCCGGCGGAAGGCGCAGATGGCAGGTGAGCACCTCGTCGATCTGCCGGCCGCAGCGCATCACGGGGTTGAGCGCGGTCATCGGCTCCTGGAAGATCATCGCCATCCGCGAGCCGCGCAGCTCCCGCAGCCGCGCGGGCCCGGCATCGAGAAGGCTCTCCCCCTCGAGGCGAATGCGGCCGCCCGCGACCTCGAGCTGGCCCTTCGGCAAGAGCCCCATGACGGCCTGCGCGGTGACCGACTTGCCGGAGCCCGATTCACCGACCAGGCAGAGGATCTCGCCCGGCTCGACCCGCAGCGACACGCCGTCGACCGCGAGCCGCCGTTCGCCGCCCGAGGGCAGAGCGACCGCGAGTTCCTCGATCTCGAGGACCGGCCGGCTCAAGGGCGACCGTCCCCGATCCGCCGCCGGCCCCTCATCGCTTGGAGCGAAACTCGCCGGCGTAGCTGCAGGTGACCCGCGCCACGCCGGGGGCCTCGGTCGTCTCCTCGATCAGGACCCGGGCGGAGAAGTCGCACACGAAGGCGGCCACCCGCGTCGCCGCGATCGCCGCGGTCGTGAGCGGCACGATCAGCACGTCGTCCTTCTTGCAGCGTTTCGTGCGGTCGCGGAGCTGGCCCTCGCCGCTCACGGCACTCGTGACCTCGCAGAGCTGGCCGGACTTGTCGGCGGCACGCGAAGGCGCCGCCCAGCCGAACGCCAGCAGCGCCAGAGCGAGCGCGAGAGCGCGGGACGGATCAGGAGAGATCGACGGCATGGCGTTTGAGGTCCTCGAGGCGGCACCAGTCGAGGGCACGGGCATGGGTGGCGGCGAGCACGACCTTGGGGGCTTTGCCGGCCTCGAGCGCCTGCTGCCAGCGCGGCGCGCACAGGCACCAGCGGTCGCCCGGCACCAGGCCCGGGAAGTCGTACTCGGGCCGCGGGGTCGAGAGGTCGTTGCCGGCCGCCTTCGAGAAGGCCAGGAACTCCTCGGTCATGATTGCACAGACGGTGTGCGAGCCCACGTCCTCGGGGCCGGTGTCGCAGCAGCCGTTGCGGTAGAACCCCGTCCTGGGTCGCTCGCTGCAGGGTGCGAGCGGCTCGCCCAAGACGTTGCGCCGCGGCTCGGGTCGTCCCGCTTCCTCGCGCATCGCTCGTCCTCTCCCGACCGATCGTTTCTCTCCGCGGGCGAAGCTGGCAGCCCGCCGCCCGCCCGGCAAGCCGTCCTCAGATGCGCCGCACGAGCTTGGGGTCGAGCACGTCCCTGAGCCCGTCGCCGAGCATGTTCACGGCGAGCACCGTGACCGCGAGGAAGAGGCCCGGGAAGAGAATGTTGTGCGGGAAGACGCGGAACAGCGTGCGGCCCTCGGCCATGATGTTGCCCCATGTGGGGATGTCGGTCGGGATCCCGACGCCCAGGAAGGAGAGGATCGCCTCGACCAGGATCGCCGAGGCCGCGATGTAGGTGCCCTGGACGATCAGGGGGGCCACCGTGTTCGGCAAGACGTGCCGCCACAGGAGCGCCGGCAACCGGGTCCCGACCGCCACCGCAGCCTCCACATAGGGCTCCTCGCGGACCTGGAGGACGACCGAACGGACGAGGCGCACGACCCGCGGCACCTCGGGCACGACGATGGCGAGGATCACGGTCGGCAGACCCGCCCCCCAGAGCGCCACGAGCGCGAGGGCCAACAGGATGCCGGGGATCGCCATGAGCCCGTCCATGATCCGCATGACGATCGCATCGAGCCAGCGCAGATAGCCCGAGACCAGGCCGATCGCGAGGCCGATCGCCACCGCGAGGGCGGCCACGACCGCGCCCACGACGAGCGAGATCCGCGCCCCGTAGACGACCCGGGAATAGACGTCGCGACCCAGGCTGTCGGTGCCCATCCAGTGGACGATCCGCTCCTCGCGCCCTTGTGCGTCCGTCACCACCCGCTCGAAGCCCGGCCGCTTGTTGCGGTTGGCGGGGTCGATCGCCACCGGATCGCGGCTGGCGAGCACCGGGGCGAGGATCGCCACGAGGGCCAAGAGGAGGAGCAGGATCCCGCCCGTCAGCACGCCCGAATGGCCGAGGAGCCTGCGGCCGAGCGAGACACCCGAAAGGGCGGCGGCGGCCGCCGCGGCCGTGTCCGGGGCGAGCGGCTCCACCGAGGGCTCGAGCCGCGAAAACTCGGGGGCCCGCGCGCTCAATAGCGGATCCTCGGATCGAGCAGGGTGTAGAGGAGGTCGATCAAGAGATTGATCAGCACGTAGAGTCCCGAGAAGACGAGGATGACGCCCTGGATCGTCGGATAGTCGCGCCCCAGGACGGCGTCGACCGTGAGCCGGCCGAGGCCCGGGATGTTGAAGACGCTCTCGGTGACGACCACCCCGCCGATCAGGAGCGCGATGCCGAGGCCGATCACGGTGACGATCGGCACCGCGGCGTTCCTGAGCCCGTGGCGCAGCAGCACGGCCGATTCCTTGAGCCCCTTGGCACGGGCGGTCCGCACATGGTCTTCGCCCAGGACCTCGAGCAGGCTCGCCCGGGTGATCCGGGCGACGAGCGCGATGTAGATCACGGCGAGCGCGCAGGAGGGGAGGGCGAGCTGGGCGAGGAACGGGCCGAGCCCGGCCGAGAGCGGCTTGTAGCCCTGCACCGGCAACCAGCCGAGCCGGATCGCGAAGACGTAGATGAGGGCGTAGCCGAGCACGAAGACCGGGACCGAGAAGCCCAGCACCGAAAAGCCCATCACGAACCGGTCCAAGAGCGTGCCGTGACGCCAGGCCGCGAGCGTGCCGAGCGGCACGGCGATCAGGACCGTGAGCAGCATGGTCGTGGTGGCGAGTGCGATCGTCGGCCCGATCCTCTGGCCGATCAGCGTCGCCACCGGCGTCTTGAAGAAGAAGGATTCGCCGAGATCGCCCTGGAGGACCTTCGAGAGCCAGATCGCGAACTGGATCAGGATCGGCTGGTCGAGGCCGAGCTTCGTGCGGATCTCGGCGATCTGCGCGGCGGTCGCGTTCTCCCCCGCCATGATCGCCGCCGGATCCCCCGGGGTGAGCCGCAGCATGAGGAAGACGAGCAGTGCCACGGTGGCGAGCACCGGCACGGTGGCGAGCAGGCGGCGGAGGACGAAACCGAGCAAGTCGGCTCAGCCCGGTCCGGCCGGGCCGGACCCGGGCTCCTCGACGAAGAGGCCCTCGTAGAGCGGGTCCAGCGGGATCTCGACCCCGAGATCCTCGAGCCGCAACAGGTCGCCCGGCCCGAGGTCGACGAGCCGCCAGAAGGGCCCCGTGCGGGCATAGTGCTCGACGGCGCAGCGATCCCCGGCCAGCAGCAGCACGTGGCGGACCGAGGGCAGCCGGCGATAGGCCGCGAGCTTCACCCCGCGGTCGGTCGCGGTGGAGGCCGGCGAGAGGAACTCGGCGATCAGCACCGGCTCCGGGCACCAAAGCTCCTCGCCGGTTCCGGCCGCGCAGCCGACCGCGAGGTCGGCCACGTGGAAATCGTGCGCCGACCAGGGCAGCCGAATGCCGGCCTCCGCGCGCGGCTCGCAGGGACGGCGCAGCCCGGCGCTCGGCGCGGCGCCGAGCCGGGCCACCAACCTCCCACGGCGGTCGAGAGACGGCGCCATCATGACGATCTCGCCGCCCACGAGCTCGTAACGACGGTCGCCCTCGCCCTCGAAGGCGAGGAACGCTTCGACCGTCACGAGCTCGCGCGCGGGCTCCGTCATCGCTCCTCCGCCACCCGGTCCAACGGAAGCGGCCGCGCCGGACGAGCCGACGCGGCCGGCCCCGCGACCGCCCGCTCAGCCCTTCTTCTCGATGTTCCACATATAGGGCACGGGCCCCTTGAGCACGCCCGCGATCGTCTTGCGGATCGCCATCGGCTGGTACCACTGACCCATCCAGCCGTGGGTCGTGCCCTCGGTGGCGACGTAGACCTGGATCTCCTCGGCGATCTTCTTCTGCTTCTCGAGGTCGGTCTCCTCGGCGAAGGCCCGCTTCATGGCCTCGAGCTTCGGATCGTCGAACCAGCCGAAGAAGCCCTTGTCGCCGGTGGCGTTGAGCCCGGCCGTGCTGATCGGGTTCAGGATGTCGGCCGCCACCCAGGAGGTCATGAAGGCGTTCCAGCCGCCCTCCGAGGGCTTCTCCTTCTTGGCCCGGCGCGCCACGAGCGACTGCCAGTCCATCGAGACCATCTCGACTTTGAAGCCGCCCTTCTCGAGGAGCTGCTTGGCCACGGGTGCCAGATTGGCGAGCACCACGAGGTCGGTCGAGTGCATCAACAGCACGGGCGTGCCGTCGTAGCCCGCCTCCTTGAGGAGCTGCTTCGAGCGCTCGAAGTCCGACTTCAGCATCACCTCGCCACCCTTGTCGGTGGCGAAGGTCGTGCCGCAGACGAACATCGCGGCACAGGTCTTGTAGTACCGCGGATCACCGATCACCGCCTTGAGGAAGTCCTCCTGGTTCAAGGCCTCGAGGGCGGCCCGGCGGATCTTCGGATTGTCGAACGGCGGATGCAGGCTGTTGAAGCGGAACATGTACTGGTTGCCGAGCGTGTTCCAGTCGAAGAGCTGGACGCTCGGCTCGGCCTCGAGGACCGGCAAGAGATCGTGGGGCGGTGCCTCCATGAGGTCGATCTCGCCGGAGATCAGCGCGTTGACCGCGGTCTGGTGGTCCGGCATCGAGATCCACTCGACCCGGTCCACCTTGGCGACCTTGCCCCCGGCGGCCCAAGACGGCGGCTCGCTCCTCGGCTTGTAGCCCTTGAACTTCTCGTAGACCGCGATGTTGCCGGGCTTCCAGAGATCCTTGCGGAAGACGAACGGCCCCGAGCCCGTGTAGTCCGTGATCTGCTCGGTCCCCGGCGTCTCGGCGACCCGCTTGGGCATCACGAAGGGAACGTTCGAGGAGGGCTTGCCGAGCGACAGGAGCACGAGGCCGTAGGGCTTCTTGAGCTTGAGCTCGAACGTTCTCGCGTCCTTGGCCTCGAGCCGCTCGACATAGGACATGAGCAACAGGCCCATCGTGTCCCGCGAGCCCCAGCGCTTGACCGAGGCCACCGCGTCTTCGGCCGTCACCGGCTGGCCGTCGTGGAACAGCAGTCCCTCGCGCAGGGTGAAGCTGTAAGTGAGGCCGTCGTCGCTCACCTTGTAGCTGTCCACCATCTGCGGACGGACCGCGCCCGTCTCGTCCATGGCGAACAGCGTGTCGTAGACATTGTAGCCGTGGTTGCGGGTGATGTAGGCGGTCGTCCAGATCGGATCGACGATCTTGAGATCCGAGTGCATCACCGCCTTGAGCACGGTCTCGGCCGCCGCGGGCCCGCCGGCGGTCGCGAGGGCGAGGCCGATCGCGGCCGCCCCGGCCAGGACGCGCTTGCAGAGAGCCATCTCATCCTCCCTTGCCGCCGGCCGACCGGCCACCGGCCCCGGCGTTCCCCGCGGGCAGTCTAGCCGGCGAGCCGGGATCGACAAGGTCGCTCGTCCGGCGAGCGGGCCTTGGAGGGGCGCGGCGCAAGGGCTATCTCGGGGG
>DAIOUO010000234.1:0-5700 GCA_036759485.1 Geminicoccaceae bacterium
CGGTGCCGTTCGCCTTCCGCATCACCTTCCTCAACAAGTGCGACGAGGCCGAGCGTCACATCATCGCCGAATATTACCAGCGCTGCTTCGGCAGCGAGCTGAGCGAGGCGCCGGCGGGCGACCTGGTCGCGGCGTGAGCGTTTCCGACCTCCCACCGAGCGATCTCGAACGGCGCGAGCGGGCGCTCGCCGCCACCGTCCGGGCGCTCGCCGGCAAGGCCGACCTCGAGGTCGTTTTCCGTCCGAACGCCACGCCGCCCGGCGGCCGAGCGGCCGGTCGAACGGTCCGGTTGCCGCCGCTGAGGGCCGACCTCGATCCGGGCGAGCTCGCGCGGATCCGCGGCGAGGCGGACGGGGCGGCGCTGCGCGAGCGGCTGCACGATCCGGCGATCCACCGCCGCCTGGCACCCTCGAGCGAGCTCGCGGCGATGCTCTTCGACCGGCTCGAGCAGATCCGGATCGAGGCGGTCGGCTCGGAGCATTTCCTGGGGGTGCGCCGCAACCTCGCCGTCGCCCATCGGGCCCGGCTCGGGACCACGCGCGGCGAGGGGCGCGGGGTCGACACGACGATGGCCGACATCGTCGACCTCTACGCTCGCGAGCGGCTGCTGGGCATCGAGCCGGTCGAGGGGCAGAAGGAGCTCCTGGCGCGCTGGCGCGACTGGCTCGACGACAAGGTGGCGGCCGAACTGCCGGCGCTCGAGGACAGCCTCGCCGATCAGGAGACCTTCGCCCGCCGCGTGCGCGAGATGCTCCGCCATCTGGGCCTGAGCGAGGAGTCGCTCGAAGAAGGCGAGGAGGGCGAGGGTGCGGAGGAGCCCGAGGCGCAGCCGCAGCCCGGCGAGGGCCAGCCCGAGGGCGGGCCCGGGCAGAGCGCCTCCGAGAGCGGCGAGGAGACCGGCGGCGAGCAGGCGGTGGCCGAGCGCGAGGGCGAGCCGGGCGAGGAGTCGGCCGAGAGTGCGGAGGCCGCCGCCGAGGCGGCGCGCGAGCCGGGCGGGGAGGAGCGCGAGGGCGAGGCCGCCCGGCCGCACCGGCCGAACTGGCCGCAGGGCCTGCCGACCCCGGCCTATCGAGTGTTCTCGACCGCCTTCGACGAGGTGGTGACCGTCGAGGAGCTGTGCGGCCAGGCCGAGCTCGCCCGGCTGCGCGCCCAGCTCGACCAGTCGCTCGCCCGTTTCGAGGGGATGATCGCGCGGATGGCCAACCGCCTGCAGCGCAAGCTCATGGCCCAGCAGCAGCGCTCCTGGGAGTTCGACCTCGACGAGGGCATCCTGGACGCTGCCCGGCTCTCGCGGGTGATCGTCAACCCGACCGTGGCGCTCTCCTACAAGCAGGAGAAGGAGACCGACTTCCGCGACACCGTGGTCTGTCTCCTGATCGACAATTCCGGCTCGATGCGCGGCCGGCCGATCGCCGTGGCGGCGATGAGCGCCGACATCCTGGCCCGCACCCTCGAGCGCTGCGGCGTCAAGGTCGAGATCCTGGGCTTCACCACCCGGGCCTGGAAGGGCGGCCAGTCGCGCGAGGCGTGGCTCAGGGCCGGCAAACCGCAGAACCCCGGTCGGCTCAACGATCTGCGGCACATCGTCTACAAGTCGGCGGACGCTCCCTGGCGGCGGGCCCGGATCAATCTCGGCCTCATGCTGCGCGAGGGGCTCTTGAAAGAGAACATCGACGGCGAGGCGATCCTCTGGGCGCACGGCCGGCTGGTCCAGCGCCCGGAGCAGCGCCGCATTCTCATGGTCATCTCCGACGGCGCCCCGGTCGACGACAGCACGCTCTCGGCCAACCCCGGCAACTATCTCGAGCGGCACCTGCGCGAGGTGATCGCCTGGGTGGAGGCTCGTGGCGAGGTCGATCTGCTCGCCATCGGGATCGGCCACGACGTCACGCGCTACTATCGTCGCGCGCTCACGATCTCCGACCCCGAGCAGCTCGGCGGGGCGATGCTCGGCCAGCTCTCGGCCCTGTTCGATCCGAACGAGGGCCGCCGCCGGTCACCGCGCCGACGGGCCGCCTGAGGCCCGCGGTACCGCCCCTGACGGCGCCGGGCCGCTCGGCTAGGATCACCGACCAGGGCCGCACAGGAGAGGAACCCATGCCGGGGGCACCGCTGACCATCCGCCTCGATCCCGCCGACAATGTCGTGGTCGCCCGGCTCGATCTGTTGGCCGGCACCGAGCTGCCGGGCGAGGGCGTGCGCGTGCAGGGCCACGTGCCGGCCGGCCACAAGGTCGCCACCCGGCCGATCGCCGAGGGCGAGCCCATCCGCAAATACGGCCAGATCATCGGCTTCGCGAGCCGGCCCATCGGCCCGGGCGAGCACGTGCACGTCCACAATTGCGGCCTGCACGACTTCGCCCGTGACTACGCGATCGGCAGCGAGGTCAAGCCCACGGCCTACGTGCCCGAGGCCGAGCGGGCGAGCTTCCTCGGCTTCGTGCGCGAGAACGGCAAAGTCGGCACGCGCAACTATCTGGGCGTGTTGTCGACCGTGAACTGCTCGGCTACGGTCTGCAAGCTCGTGGCCGAGCGCTTCCCGCGCGATCTGCTGGCTCGCTACCCGAACGTCGACGGGGTGGTGGCGATCACCCACGCGACCGGCTGCGGCATGGCCGACCGCGGCGAAGGCTTCGCCACGCTGCAGCGCACGCTCTGGGGCTTCGCCCGGCATCCGAACTTCGCCGGCGTGCTGCTGATCGGCCTCGGGTGCGAGGTCAACCAGATCGACTTCCTGATGGAGGCCTACGGCCTGACGCCCGGACCCTGGTTCCGGACGATGACCATGCAGGAGACCGGTGGCACGGCCAAGACGATCGCCCGTGCCACGGCCGCTCTGGCCGAGATGCTGCCGGACGCCGACCGGGCGCGCCGGCAGCCCGTCGCCGCGAGCGAGCTCGTCTTGGCACTGCAGTGCGGCGGTTCGGACGGCTATTCCGGAATCAGCGCCAACCCCGCGCTGGGTCACGCCGCCGACATTCTGATCCGCCACGGTGGCACGGCGATCCTCTCCGAGACGCCCGAGATCTACGGCGCTGAGCATCTGCTCACCCGACGGGCGGTCAGTCGCAAGGTCGGCGAGCGGCTGATCGAGCGGATCCGCTGGTGGGAGCAGTACACTGCGAGCAACGGCGGCGAGATGAACAACAACCCCTCGCCGGGCAACAAGGCGGGAGGGCTGACGACGATTCTCGAGAAGTCGCTCGGCGCAGCCGCCAAGGGCGGCACGACCAACCTCACGGGCGTGTTCCACTATGCCGAGCCGATCGACACCAAAGGGTTCGTCTTCATGGACAGCCCCGGCTACGATCCTTGCTCGGCGACCGGCCAGGTCGCCTCGGGCGCCAACCTGATCGCCTTCACCACCGGCCGCGGCTCTTGCTTCGGCTTCAAGCCGGTGCCGTCGATCAAGATCGCGACCAACACGCCCATGTACAACCGCATGATCGACGACATGGACCTCAATTGCGGCACCATCGTCGACGGCGAGGAGACGATCGAGGAGGCGGGCCGGCGGATCTTCGACCTGCTGCTGCGGGTCGCTTCGGGCGAGCGGTCGAAGTCCGAGGCCCTGGGCGTGGGCGACCACGAGTTCGTGCCCTGGCAGATCGGCGCCGTCATGTAAGGTGCGGGCGAAGCGGGGCCGGAGCGCGCAGGACGGGCGGCCGGTGGGGCCCGAGCGCCTTCCCGACGCCGCGGCCCTGGCCGCGCGCATACCCGATGGCGCCCTGGTCGCTTTGGCCCCCGACTATGCCGGGGCGCCGATGGCGGTGGTCAAGGAGCTGATCCGTCGAAGGGTGCGCGGCCTACGCCTTTTGGGGGTACCCCAGCTCGGGCTGCCGGCCGAACTCCTGGTCGCTGCCGGCTGCGTCGCCGAGCTCGAGACGGCGGCGATCGGGCTCGGCGAGCTCGGCATCGCGCCGGCCTTCGAGCGGGCCCGGCGGGCCGGGCGGGTGGCGATTCGCGAGAGCAGCTGCCCGGCGATCCACAGCGCGCTCCAGGCGGCCGAGAAGGGGCTGCCGTTCCTGCCGGTCCGGGGGATCCTGGGCAGCGACCTGCTCGCCGCCCGACCGGATTGGAAGGTGGTCGACAACCCCTTCCCGCCGCACGATCCGATCCTGCTCGTCCCGGCCATCCGCCCTGACCTGGCGCTGATCCACGCACCGCTCGCCGACCGCGAGGGCAATGTGTGGATCGGGGTGCGGCGCGAGCTGATGCTCATGGCGCACGCCGCCCGCGCCACGCTCGTCTCGGTCGAGCGCGTGCAGGAGGGCTCGCTCCTGGCGGATCCGCTCACGGCGGCGGGCACGATTCCGGCGCTGTACCTGGATGCGATCGCCCACGTACCGGGCGGGGCCCGGCCGACCGCGCTCTGGGGCGAGCCCGCCGACCTGGCTGCCCTCGAGGCCTACGCCGTCGCCGCGGCGAGCGAGGCCGGGCTCACGGGTTGGCTCGAGGACTGGCTCGCCGCATGAGCGCGCCCCGGGCCCGTCGCGAGCTCCTGATCGCCACGATCGCCGAGCTGTTGGTCGGCTGCCGGCACGTCGCGGTCGGCGCCGCCTCGCCGATCCCGGCTGCGGGTGCGCTGCTCGCCCGCCTGCGCGATCCGGCGCTCACCGTGAGCCTCCTGGGCAGCGCCGCCCACAACGCCTTCACCGATGGCGGAAAGGAACTGTTCGACTGCGCCGCCCAGGGGCGGATCGACGCCTTCTTCCTCTCCGGAGCCCAGATCGACGGGGCGGGGAACGTCAACCTGCTCGGTGTGGGCGGCCGCTGGCCGCGGCTCGAGCGCCGCTTCCAGGGTTGCTTCGGGGCACCCTACCTGGCCTTCCTGGTGCCCCGCCTGGTCCTGTTCCGCGAGGAGCACACGCCCACGACCCTGGTGGAGCGGGTCGACTTCGTGAGCGCGCCGGGCACGAGCCCGCCGGGGGTCCACCGCCCGGGCGGCCCGGCCTTCCTTCTGACCGGCCGCTGCCTGTTCCGCTTCGAGGCGGGACGGTTCCGGCTCCTTCGCCTGCATCCCGGGGAGAGCCTCGAGGGGGTTCGGGCCGCCACCGGCTTCGCCTTCGCCGCGGACGGGCCGCTCGCCCGGACGGCGGAGCCGGACGCGGCGACCCGGGCGCTGATCCGTGGCCCGGTGGCCCGGGCGCTGGCCGACGCCTACCCCCGCTTCGCCGCGCGCCTCTCGGGCTGAGCGCGGCAGCTCACCGGCCCTCGGGTCCTTCGGGGCCGAGCGTACCCCGAGGCTGCACCCGGTTCGCTCGGCTTCCGGGCAGGGGCGGTTTTCGGTAATGACTTGTTAAGGGACCTCGAGGGCGGCATACTTCGAGTGGTGAGGCTCAACTTCACCCGAAGGAGCAGCGTCGAAAGAGGGAGGGACGGTCGAGAGGAGGGCTGAATTAGGAGAATAGAAGCGCCTCTTGTTCAATCGAATGTTCGCTTTCGGGGGAAACGTCGTGAGCAAAGTCTTGGCCATCGACGAAACCAGTGGGCACAGCCGAGCCCGGAAGGCCGGGCCGGTCCCTGCCCGAACCGGCGGCGGGTTGCGGGCGGTCGAGGAATCGTTCCCGGCCGATCGGGGGATGGAACCCGTGACCTCCTGCTACGTCCTCATCGACCGGCAACGATTGCGGCGCGCCTGGCTGACGGCGAGCCTCGAGAGCTGGGCCCTCGGGGGCCGGGTCACGGCGCACGCGCGCGC